>CANMZY010000204.1:0-6277 GCA_947502425.1 Verrucomicrobiales bacterium | reverse complement strand
GCTGGCCTTGCTGGCGCACCACCATCCCGACCAGCCGCTGCCCCAACTCCGCGAGCAGTTCCACTCCCGCCCGCGCCGCTGCCTCAACCTCCTCAACTCATGACCGTTTCAAAACGAAAGACCCTGCGACGCGGCACCGGGCGGGTGAGAACCTCAGCGCGGCCGCACCAGGATTTCCTCGACGATGGCGCGGGAGGGCAGGTTGATCGCGAGCAGGGCGCAGGCGGCGATGTCTTCGGCGCGCATCATTTTCGCGCGGGCTTCGGGCGGCGGAGGCGCGGGGCGTTTGTCGAGCAGCGGCGTGTCGATGTCGCCCGGGAAAATGGCGCAGGCGCGGACGCCGTTGGCGCGCTCTTCGGCGTTGATCGCCTGGGTGAGTCCGGCGAGGCCGAACTTGCTCATGGCGTAGGCGGCGCCGGCCTTGGGGCTGGCCAGCTTGCCGGCGTCGGAGACAATGTTGACGATGGTGCCGGACTGGCGGCGGCGCATCGCGGGGAGAAAGGCCTGCACGCAGTAGTAGGCGCCGTGGAGATTGGCGTCCATCATCGCGTGATAATCGCCGAGCGAGAGAACTTCGAGCGAGCGTTTCGGCGCGTTGGTGCCGGCGGCGTTGACGAGCACTTCCACTTCCTTGAACCGGGTGAAAACTTTTTTGGCCATCGCTCCCACGGCTTTCACGTCGCCAATGTCGCAGGGGCAGACGAGAAATTGCCCGGCGAATTTCCCGGCCAGCTTGACGGTTTCATTCAGCGCCTCGGCGCGGCGTCCGACGATGGCAACGCGCCAGCCTTGTTCGGCGAGTTTCAGGGCGGTGGCCTGGCCGACTCCACTGCCGGCCCCGGTAATAATAGCGTTCTTTTTCATGGTTCAGGTTGTTTGTTAAAATATTTAGCCGGGCAAATCCACCCAGGCCCTCGTCTCCGCCGACTTCATCGCCGCGTCCATCACGGAGATGGCGCGTGCGCCGTCGTGGAAGCTGGGCACGCACGAACGCTGGTTGCGGATCGCGTCGATGAACTCAAACACCTGGTCGTAACGGAAGGTCACAAGCGGATCGCCAGCACGCGGATCGCGCGGCGAACCGGGCCAGCGCCAGAACTCCTCCGGGATGGTGATGGTTTCCAGGCCGGGGCCGCCGACCTTGCCGGTCTGGAGTTTGTTCCACTCGCCGGTGATGAAAACGGCGGAGCCTTCGCTGCCGTTGACTTCGACGTAATCGAGGCTGCGCCAGCTTTCGTTGCGGCCGCTCGCGAGCTTGCTGCTTTCGAGCACGCCGCTCGCGCCGTTTTGGAATTCCGAGAGAATCGCCACCCAGTCGTCGGTGTCGTTCGGCTTGCCGTCACGCAGGGGGGTCAAATTTTTCACGTTCGCGACGAGCCGTTTCATCGGGCCGATGAGCAGATGCGCGAAGTCGATGCGGTGCGAAAGCATGTCGCCGAGTTCGCCGGAGCCGGCGAGTTTCTTGACCTGACGCCAGCCGAGGTGGCGCGTGCCCCAGTCCTGCAAACGGCACGAGCGATAATGATACGGCTGTCCGAGATCGCCGCGTTTGATGAGGTGCGCGAGGTAGCGCATCGCGGGCACGAAACGATAGGTGAAGGCCGTCATGTGCCGGACACCGGCGCGGTCGGCGGCTGCGGCCATCGCGGTGGCCTCGGCGTAGTTCATGGCGATGGGTTTCTCGCAAAGGACGTGTTTGCCGGCGGCAATGGCGGCGTGGGCGATGGGTGCGTGAACAAAATTCGGCGTGGCGATGATGACGGCGTGAACATCGTCGCGGCGGACGATTTCCTCGTAGCTGGTGGAGGCGGTGGTGACGCCGGTCTGCTGCCGGGCGCGTTCGAGCGTGGCGGCATCCGCGTCGCAGAGCGCGACGACCTTGGTGTCCGCGCAAAGGGCGAGTCCGGGGAGATGGTTTTGCAGCGTGATGCCGCCGCAACCGATGATGGCGAAGTTGAGTTGCTTCATCTGAGTGGTCAAAATTTGATGAGCGGCGAGTATGTCGGGCCGCGCGGCAAAGGCAAGCCAGTGGCGGTGTGAATGTTTTTGCTGCAAACCCCGGAAAACCTGTCCAGCCTTTGGGAAAATTTGTCCGGCAAAAGTTTTTCGCGCCGGGCAGGATTGAACCATGACGACGCAAACACCTGGCAGTAACATCACCACCAACCCGGCGGTCATCGCCTGGGTGAGCCAGCAGGCGCAACTTTGTCAGCCTGAGAACATTTACTGGTGCGACGGTTCCGAGGCGGAGAAGGAGACGCTCACCGCCGAGGCGGTGGCCAAGGGAATTCTGATCAAGCTGAACCAAGAGAAACTTCCTGGCTGTTATTATCACCGCTCCAATCCGAACGACGTCGCGCGCGTCGAGCAATGCACTTTCATCTGCACGCCCACGGCCGACGAGGCCGGCCCGACGAATAACTGGTCGGCCCCGCGCGAGATGTACGCCCGGCTTCGCACCCTCTGCGACGGCGCGATGCGCGGGCGCACGATGTATGTGATCCCGTATTTGATGGGGCCGCCCGGCTCGCCGCTCGCGAAGGTCGGCGTGGAACTGACTGACTCGCTCTACGTCGTCTTGAATATGCGGATCATGACGCGCATGGGCCTGGTGGCGTGGCGGCATCTGGGCGACAGCGCGGAGTTCAACCGCGGCCTGCACGCGCTGCTCGATCTGAATCCGGAGCGGCGTTTCATCGCGCACTTCCCGCAGGACAACGCCATCATCTCCGTCGGCTCCGGCTACGGCGGCAATGTGCTGCTCGGGAAAAAATGCCTCGCGCTGCGCATCGGCTCCTATCTCGGACGCGATGAAAGCTGGCTCGCGGAACACATGCTGATCCTTGGCGTCGAGTCGCCGACCGGTGAAAAAACATACGTGGCCGCTGCGTTTCCGAGCGCGTGCGGCAAGACGAACTTTGCGATGATGGTGCCGCCGGCTCATTTTCGCGGCTGGAAAATCACCACCGTCGGCGACGACATTGCGTGGATGAAACCGGGCACGGACGGACGCCTGCACGCGATCAATCCAGAGGCAGGATATTTTGGCGTCGCGCCGGGCACGAATTCGCAGACCAACCCGAACGCGATGAAGAGCATTTCGCACGACACAATTTACACCAACGTCGCGCTCACGCCCGACGGCGATGTGTGGTGGGAAGGCAAGGACGGCCCGGCGCCCGCGCACTGTCTCGACTGGAAAGGCAATCTGTGGACGCCGGCCTCGAAGGAAAAAGCCGCGCATCCGAACAGCCGTTTCACCGCGCCGATGGCGAATAATCCCGCGCTCGATCCGCAGGTGGAGAATCCCGAGGGCGTGCCGATCAGCGCGATCATCTTCGGCGGACGCCGCGCGACGACCGCGCCGCTGGTGTTCCAGGCGTTCAACTGGATTCACGGCGTTTATCTCGGGGCGACGATGGGCAGCGAGATGACGGCCGCCGCCGTCGGCACCATTGGCCAGGTGCGGCGCGATCCGATGGCGATGCTGCCGTTCTGCGGCTACAACATGGGTGATTATTTCCGGCACTGGATCGCGATGCGGAAGCTGATCACGCTCCTGCCGCGCATTTTTCATGTGAACTGGTTCCGCAAGGACGAGGCGGGAAATTTCCTGTGGCCCGGCTACGGCGAGAACATGCGGGTGTTAAAATGGATCGTGGACCGCTGCCACGGGCGCGCCGACGCGAACGAGACGCCGCTGGGCTGGGTGCCGGGCGCGCACAGTTTTGATCTGGGCGGGATGGAAGGCTACACGCCGGACA
This sequence comes from Verrucomicrobiales bacterium, assembly GCA_947502425.1. Classification (GTDB taxonomy): domain Bacteria; phylum Verrucomicrobiota; class Verrucomicrobiia; order Limisphaerales; family SIBH01; genus SIBH01. Next base: position 2,513 of record CANMZY010000204.1, on the reverse strand, counting down.
AGCTGGCGCAGGCGCAGAACATCAGCCTCGAAGACTGGCGGCGCGAACTGCTCTCGCAGGATGAACTGTTCATGAAGCTCTACTCGCATCTGCCGAAGGAGTTGATCTTCCAGCGGGAGCTGCTGGTCTCGCGGTTGTGAGGATTCAGGGGGGCCGGACCGGGCAGCCTTGCGGTCAGGGAACGAGTCGGCCGCGATAGAAGCGCGCGCTGACGCCGGCGGCGTTCGTGTCGGTGAGCAGCGTCTGCGCGGCCAGATTCGTGAAGGTCACGAGATTCGTCCAGGCGGACAAGTTCAGTGAACGGTCGATCGCATACTTTTGCCCGATGGTGCCGGTGAGGGTCAGTTGGAAATTTCCGTTGGTGAGTTTCCGGGCGTTGAGCAGCACGGGTTGGTCGGCGCTGGCGGTAAATTCCTGGAGCCGGATTTCCGTCATGGTGTAAGCGTAGGGCGAATTGCCGTTGGTCGAGGAGCCGTTCGGGACGAAGCCGACATAGCGGGTGTTCCGAACGGAGAAACTTCCGTCGGGGCCGGGATCGATGTTCTCCCAGTTGATGATGTCACCGCGGGCGTTGTAGCCAAAATTGGCCGCCGCCTGATTGACGTCGAGGGAGGCCGGTGCCTGGATGCGAGTCAGGATTCCGGTGGAATGTGCGCTGACAAAGGAGCTGGCCCCGAGGATTTCGACCAGGGTCCAGCGGTTGGTGTAGGCCGCGACACCTCGCGTCACGGCGCCTTTGAAACTATAGCGGCGGCTGGGATCAAGGTTGGTGAAGGTGTAAGTCGCCCACGCGTTGGTGGTCACGGTACACATCCCGTAAGTCGGACCGGTGTCGGGGCCGGAAGGAAAGTCGTTGTTGCCCTTGAAATCCACGAAGCCGGTGAAGTTGGTGAAAAACGGCGAGCCGGCGCTGGGAATGTTGGGATTGTTGCCCGGGCCCGTTTCGCCCGTGGTGGTGATTTGGACCTGCGCCGGCAGGATGGCTCCGGTGAAGACGTTCCGCAGCGGGCCACCGGTGGGCAGCGGCGCACCGCCGAGCGGGCCGAAGCCGAGGACGTCATAGGTGGTGGTGAAGGGGGCCGTGCCGACGCCGGGCGAGTGGTCGTTGTAGGCGACCCAGACACTGGTGCCGGGCGCGATCACGGAAATGGCAATGGCCCCGGACTGGTTGGTCGCCCCTTCATTGTCCGTCGCCACGGCGCGCACGGCATAATTGCCCGGCGGGACATTGCTCCAGACCAGGCTGAAGGGGCTGTTCGTGTCTTCGCCCAGCTTGGTGACGCCCTGGTAAAACTCGATCTTGCTCACGGTGCCGTCGCTGTCGGTGGCCGAGGCGCCGAGCGTGAGGTTGACGGGGGCGACGTAGGTAAAGACCGTCGCGGGGTTGGTGAGGATGACGGTCGGGGGAACATTGACCGCCTGGGCGCGTCCGGCCACGAGCAGTCCGACGGCGCAAAGAAACCAGCCCGCCCGTGGCAGGCAGCGGGCGGCAATGCGCGGACAGCGCCGGAGAAATTTCATAGTGAAATGCGGACGATTCATGTCTGGGCTGAATTCACTGGAAGCATATGATCGCCCCTATTAAAGCACTCTTTCGGCATCGCGCCAAATAATTTGCCGGGGCGGTTTGAATTGGCAGGATGGAACTGGCTGGTGGCGAAAACTTGGACCGTCCGCCATCGGGCAAGTTCGCCCTTGCCTCCACGTTCTGCGGTGGCTACCACTCACGGACAACAGCACCACTATCCAGCGCTACCTATGAGTGACTTTGTTGAGGACGGACTGCGGGAACATCAGGCCACCAATGATGTGATGTTGGGCTTGCTTGCCGCGTCACAACGCCAGCAGAATCTCAAACAACCGCACACCCAGACTCAGGAACTGCAACCACCCATGAAACCACTCCCGCTCCTCGCCCTGACTTTGGGGTTCATCCTCTGCACCATGGGTTTTTCCCCGGACCGCCAGGTCTCCGGCCAAGTCTTCGTCGTCACCAAGGGCCGCGAGAATGTGAAGATGGGACTGGTGCCCATCCATGCCGTGACGGCCGAGCAACTCGCGCCCATTGCGGCAGAGCTGCTGAAGACCTACAAGCAAGCCGACTTGAAAAAGCGTCAAGCTCTCGCCCAGCAGGTGGCCGACCTGGCCGCCTTGCGCCAGTTTGAGAACGAGTTGGGTGCGTTGCAGCCTGTGGGCCTGAACCTGCCGGAGTTCCGTGCCTGGCAGGAGGAAAGCGCCCAGCGCCGGAGTTCCGGCGCGGCGCGCGACACCGAGAGCACCGATTCGGAAGCATTGGCATTGCGTGCCAGTCTGTTCGCCCGCCTCCCCGTTGCTGAGGGCAAGACGGATGCCGACGGCCGGTTCAACCTCAACCTCAAGTCTAGCCCGAAAGTCTGGTTGCTGGCGCAGGCTGAACGAACCACGGGCAAAGACACCGAGCGCTATTTCTGGGCGCACGCGGTGAAGGATGGCCGTGACACGAACCCAGTGCTGCTCTCCAACGACAGCTTGGT
>CANMZY010000203.1:0-6280 GCA_947502425.1 Verrucomicrobiales bacterium | reverse complement strand
CAGCGGGTTCATGGTTTCCATCCCCGTCGGCCCGATCAACGTCGCGATCATCAACGAGGGCGCGCGGCGCGGCTTCAAGTGGGCCGCGCTCATCGGCCTCGGCTCGGTGGTGATGGAAACGATCTATTGCGCCTTCGCCTTCGCGGGCTTCTCCGCCTTCTTCGACACGCCCATGATCAAGGCCGCGATGGAACTCGTCAGCTTCATCTTCATGCTCTATCTGGGCTTCAAATATCTGCTGGCTAAATCCGTGCCCGAGCACGTGGCCAGCGTGGACCGGATCGAGCAGCGGCTCCATCCGCATTCGGCGTTCATGATCGGTTTCGTGCGCGTGCTCGGCAACCCCTCCGTCCTTTTACTATGGATGACGCTGGTCGCCACCTTTCTGGCGCACAACTGGGTGGACCGGACGCTGGACGACAAGGCTGCCTGCGTGCTCGGCGTGGCCTCGGGGGCGGCCACCTGGTTTTTCGCCCTGAGCTATGCGGTGGCCTGGGGCGGACGCCGCTGGTCGCCGAAAGCCCTCCTCTACATGGAGCGCGTCTCCGGGGCCTTCCTGCTGATCGCCGCCCTTTGGATGGGCGGGAGCATCGTTAAGCACCTGCACAAGCGTGAGATTCATATCAACATGCCGCTTCATCTGAACGGGAAAAAGATCCTGACGAATTCCGTCCCGCCGGGTCCGCCGGGTCCGCCGGTGCCGTGAAGTGGAGCGGACTTCCCCCGGTTCGCAGGAGCCGACGTGGAGAGGCTCTGACCTTGTGGGGCCGGTGGTGGCGGGGTGTTTGATCGAAGCCTCCTGACGTCGGCTGCCACGAGGTTGTTTGGTAACGCGTGGGCTTCACGCACAATGCGTGAGATTTCCGCGTCGGCACCGGGCAAAAAAAGCCTGCTGCTCCGCTTTTATTAGGCTTTTGGGGGATCTCGGGCGGGAAAAGGCGATGGCATTGTCGTTGCTAAAGAAAACGCGTTGACACGGTAAACGAAAAACATACAGTTCGCCGTCGCCCGTAAACCTAACAAATAAAAATAGTAATTAATGAAAATACATAAAAACAAGACCGGGGCCTTCACGCTCATCGAGTTGCTGGTCGTCATCGCCATCATCGCCATTCTTGCCGGCCTCCTCCTGCCCGCCCTCGCCAAGGCCAAGGCCAAGGCCCAACGCATCAACTGCGTGAATAATTTGAAGCAAATTGGTCTGGGCTGGCGCATCTGGTCCAATGACAACGAGGACAAGTTCCCGTGGAACGCTAACCCGGCGTCAACGGGACTCGAAGCGTGGAGAATTGCCAAGGAAGAGTTCAGCACCCCGAAAATTCTGGCCTGCACCAGTGACTCCGGAAAAACGAAGTCCAGCGACTTTAATGGTGCCGCATTCACTGCTGGCAACGTCAGCTACTTCTACGGCTCGGATGCTGATGAAATCAAGCCGCAGACCATTCTTTCCGGGGATCGGAACTGCCTGACTGCTGGCACTCCTCAAGGCTCAATTGACGCTACCATTCACAAGAGCGCTGGCAACATCGGCCTGGCGGACGGCAGCTGCCAGCAGGTCACCGTCTCCGCCCTGCAGAGACAGATTACAGCTTCCATTGCGGGCGGTGGCGTTCCCAATTTCGTCCTTCCGTAATCGACAGTCATGAAATCAACCAAAGGCGCACCCGACCGGGGTGCGCCTTTGGACTTTAGTTCCGGTATTTTCCGCAAGTCTTCAAACCTCAAACCATCGATCAGATCATGAAAATCACACCGCGAAAATCACCCTCTGGTTTCACGCTCATTGAATTGCTCGTCGTCATCGCCATCATCGCCATTCTGGCCGGGCTGCTGTTGCCCGCGCTCGCCCGCGCCAAGGCCAAGGCCCAGCGCATCAAGTGTGTCAGCAATCTCAAGCAGGTCGGCCTCGCCCTCCGCATGTGGTCGAATGAATATGGTGACAAATTTCCGTGGGCGGTTGCCCCCGCCGATGGGGGCACCGGTGAAGCCTCCAAGGCCGACACTTGGAACCATCTCTACGTGGCCAAGGAGGAACTGAGCACGCCCAAAGTCGTCGCCTGCCCCAGCGACACCGGCAGCACTGGCAAGAGCGTCTCGTCCGATTGGGCCGCATTCAATAACGCCAACGTTTCCTACTTCGTTGGGTTTGAAGGGGACGAAACCAAGCCGCAAACCATGCTGGCGGGAGACCGCAACATCTCTGGGGCCGGTACCCTCGCTGGCTGCAACGTAGTGGCGGCGTGGGGCGGTCAGGGCACCGCAATCACGGGCGGCAGCACCTGGGAAACCACCATTCACAAGTCCGCCGGTAACCTGGGGCTTTCTGACGGAAGCGTACAACAAGCCAGCACTTCGGCCCTGCAAAAGCAGGCGGTGGCGTCGGACCAGGACAACGGCAACAACCACGGACGCTTTCCACAGTAATCCACGTCTGTCGGACGATTCTCACATCCGGGCGGCCTTCGGGCCGCCCGTTTGCTTTGCCACCCGAACAATTGAACCCGAAAAACGAACCTGGCTGGCCGAAGAAAACGGAGCAAACGAAGCGGGAAAGAGTTGGAGCGTCCGCCGCGACACTATTTCACCCAGACCGTTTCCGGCAGAAAGCCCTGGTTCTTCGTTAGCGGTTCCCCGCTCCCAGCTATTCCAGTGGAATAGACAAGGCGACGACTGGAACTGATCGAACGAGGCCCGCCCTCACCCCGGCCCTCTCCCCCGGGGAGAGGGAGAATCGTCCACCGCGCTTGGCCGGGACGAACGCGCCGAGTGGTCGTGAGGTTGTCTCGGCGAGCAGGGAAAAGGCGGGGAGGGCAGGAGCAACCTCCGAATGTGCCAAGGACGCCGCGTTGCTTCTCCCTCTCCCCGGGGGAGAGGGCCGGGGTGAGGTCGGGCTTTTCTCCAAACCATGCTCCCTCCTGCCACGAGCCGTTCCACCGGAAATCGCGAAGGACCATTTTCTAAATCCATGGTTAACCTGCCTGCAAACCGCCGATCAAAGAAGATTCGCCGCCATCTCGGCCAACTCGGAGCGTTCGCCCTTTTGCAGCTCGATGTGCGCGGCGATCGGTTGCTCGCGAAATTTGCTGACCACGTAGTTGAACCCGTTCGAGGCGGAGTCCACGTAGGGATTGTCGATCTGGTAGGGGTCGCCGGTGAAAACGATCTTCGTGCCGTGGCCGACGCGCGTGACGATGGTCTTCACCTCCAGCGGCGTGAGGTTCTGCGCCTCGTCGATGACCATGAACTGCTGCGCGATGCTCCGGCCGCGGATGTAGCTCAAGGCCTCGACCGCGATGCTGCCGGAGCGCATCAGGTCGGCGGCGCGGCGGTGTTCGTTGCCCATGTTCAGGTCGCTCAACATTTCGAGCGCGTCGTGAATCGGCTGCATCCACGGGTTCAATTTTTCCTCCATCGTGCCGGGTAGAAAACCAATCTCCTTGCCCATGCTGATGGTGGGCCGGGCCACGACCACGCGGCGGAATTCGCGGTCGAGCACGGTGCGCTTCAGGCCGGCGGCCATGGCCATCAAAGTTTTTCCCGTGCCGGCCTTGCCCATGAGCGTGACGAGCTTCACGCGGTCGTCGAGCAGGGCATCGAAGGCGAAATGCTGCTCGCGGTTGCGCGGCTTGATGCCCCAGACGCCCTCGCGGCAGTCGATGATCGGCACGAGCTTGGTGCCGCTGGCGTCGAACTTGGTGAGGGCGGTGCGCTTGGGGTTGGTCTCCTCGATGAGCGTGCAGTATTCGTTCGGGAAATATTTCCGGTCGCCGGTGATCTCCAGTTCGCCGTTGACGCGGAAGGCGGTCATCTTCTCCGCGCTGACCAGCAGGTCCATCATGCCGGTGTAGAGATCGGTGATGTAGATGCGGTCGGTCTCGTAATCCTCGGCGGCCAGACCGAGCGCGTCGGCTTTGATGCGGAGGTTGATGTCTTTCGTGACGAGAACGGTGGGGATCTTCGGGCCGGCCTTCTGCACGGCCTGGGCCTGGGCGACGATGCGCGCGTCCACCGATTTGGAATCGTAACCGGGCGAGCCGTCCTGCGCGCTGAAAATGATCTGCAACCGTCCGCCGTTGGACAGGGCCACGCCCTCGCTCAGGCGGCCCTGCTTGCGCAAGGCGTCGAGCGAACGCGAGACGGTGCGGGCGTTCTGGCCCAGCTCGGTCGATTCGCGCTTGAACCGGTCGATCTCCTCGATGACTTCGATGGGGATGAGGACGTGGTTTTCTTTGAAGTTGAGGATGGAGTTGGGATCGTGGAGGAGGACGTTGGTGTCGAGGATGTAGTTTTTCATGAGGGGAGTGGGAACGGTTTGAGGTTGGCCCGGCGCGGGGTCGGGTCGGGGAGTTGAGAGTGACGGGCGTGGAGGAAAATATTCGGCCGGCCGGACTGGTTGAAATCGACGCGGCGGGGGCGGGCCTCGGTGGGAAAAGGGCTTCCGGGAAATGGCATCGGCTCAATCATGTCGAGTGTTGCCACTGACCGCGTGCGGCAAATCATGCAAACCTGCATCAGGCACGCCGCGAACATAAGTCTCGAGCCGGGCAGTGACAAGGGGGATTCCCGCCGTCGGCTCCACCATTCTTGAAACAGGCGAAGGCGTGGATGATTTCGCAGAACCGGCGTCGCGCCTGTCTCTGACTGCAACCCGCCACGGGCAGTGCCTCAGCAAACAGCGGGACACCTCAAAAAAAGGGCGCGGAGATTTCTCTCCGCGCCCTGCGCCTTCCGGAAAAATGATTACGCCGCCGGGGCTACCGCCGGAGCCGCCGCCGGGGCCACGTCCTCGATCTTTGAGTGTTGCTGCAAGAAATCGATGACCTTCTCGTTGAGGAGCTGCCCGTAAAGTTCGGAAACCCCGTCGCGCTTCTCCAGCTCCTTCACGAACTTGTCCGGGGCCATCTGGTAGCTCTGGGAAAGGGCGTAGATGCGCTGGTTGATTTCCTCGCGCGAAACCTTGATCCCTTCCTTCTCGGCCACGCGCTGGAAGACGAACGACGCCTTGACGCGTTCCTTCGCGCCCAGGTTGGCTGCGCCGTAAATCTGGTCCTTCTGCTGGTCGATGGCCTCTTTGGTGATGCCGCGTCCCTGGTTTTCCTGGACGATCTGATAAACAATGTTGCGCGTCTCCTGCGCGACGAGGCTCTCCGGCAGCTCGCAGGCCACCTGGTCGAGCAGCCCCTTGGCCACCTGGTTGCGAAGGTCGCGGGTCTGTTTCGAGTTCAGCTCGTTCTGCAAATCGGCGCGCACGCCCGCGCGCAGCTTGGCGAGGTCTTCTGCGCCGTAGGTCTTGGCGAAGGCGTCGTCCATCGCCGGCAGGGTCCGTTCCTTCACCTCGACCACTTCGACGGCGAAGACGCCTTTTTTGCCGGCCAGTTCCTTGGTCACAAAGTCGGCGGCGAAATCAATGTTCACCGCGCGCTGGTCGCCGGCCTTCGCGCTGGTCAACTGCTCCGAGAAGCCGGGGATGAACGAGTCCTTCTTCAGTTCGATCCAGAAAGCCTTCTGCTCGGTCAGGCCGCGCGCCGTCGGGGCGGTCTCGCTGATCGGCTTCCCGTCGCAGGTGCCGGTGTAGTTCACCACTACGAAATCGCCGTCCTGCGCGGCCCGGTCGAGCTTCTGAAAGTTGGCCTGGCGGTCGCGCAACATGTCGAGGGCGCGTTCCACGTCGGCCTCGGTCACGGCGCTGGTCTCGCGTTTGGTGGGCAGGCCGCGGTACTCGGGCAGTGCAAACTCCGGCGCGGTCTCGAGGGTGGCGGCGAATTGCAGCGCCTGGCCCCGGGCGAACTGGATTTCCTCGATGTCCGGGTAGCCGACGACGTTGAGATTCTGTTCCTTGACGGCCTGGCGATAGGCGTCGGGGATGAGCTTGCGCTTCACCTCGGCGGTGATTTCGGCTTCGTATTTTTTGAGGACGAGATCGCGCGGGGCCTTGCCGGGGCGGAAGCCGGGGAGCGAAGCCTCTTTGGTGAAACTTTTCTCCACCTCGGCGAACGCGGCGTCCACCGCGGCGGCGTCGAGGTCGATCCGCACGAGTTTTTTGCAGGGGGCCAGATTTTCAACCGTCACATTCACAAGCAGACCTTTCCGTTCAATGATTCAATGAAAACGCCGCCGGGTCCGAAACAATTCCGGGAATTCCGCCGGTGGCGAGTGGGGGAGAGTAGGGAGTGGCACGGTGAGGGTCAAGCCCGCTGTCGGTGTTTTGGCGGTGTTTGGGGCGCATCTTGACACGGTGGTTGGCGGAAGCCCTGGGAGCGCCGGCATCCTGCCGGCGCTC
>CANMZY010000202.1:0-6311 GCA_947502425.1 Verrucomicrobiales bacterium | reverse complement strand
TTGTGGAATCCCCCGAGGCTCTCAGGGTGCGCGCGCTGCTGCGAGTCACAGACCCGCACTCCGTCGCCGGACACCGCCCGCCGCCAATTCCGAACGTCCTTCCTATTTCGGAATTCGGGATAAATCTCCGGGCAGACTTGTGCCTCCTGACGCGGCGGCCGCAGCAATATGCCCGTTGGCAGGTGCCGCCTGCACCAGCCGGAATCAAAACAACTCCCGAGGGGCGGGCGCGGACGGCGGCTCTCCGGCGGCGAACTCGGCCAGACACGTTTTCAACTGCGCCGGGGAATGTTTCTTTTTGATGAGCGCGACCTGTTCGTTGGCCAGCAGGTCGCAGCGCTCGTTGCCGGCGTGGCCAGCGTGACCCTTGAGCCAGTGCCAGGCGATCTGGTGCCCGGCCACCGCCGCATCCAGCGCGCGCCAGAGGTCGGCATTTTTCACCGGCTGCTTCGACTTGGTGCGCCAGCCGTTGCGCTTCCAGTTCGCGACCCAGGAGGTGATGCCGTTGCGGACGTATTCGGAATCCGTGAAAAACTCCACCGCGCACGGCTCCCGGAGTGCGGCGAAGGCTTCGATGGCCGCCTGCAGTTCCATGCGGTTGTTCGTCGTCGCGGGCGTGCCGCCGCTCAGTTCGCGCGTGTGCGGGCCGCAGGCTAGGACCGCCGCCCAGCCGCCGGGGCCGGGGTTACCATGACATGCGCCGTCAGAATGGATGACGACTTTTTTCATCATCGGGTCTGGACGGGTTGCGGCCACCGGCGCGGGGCATCGTGTTTGGGTTCTGACGGCATCGTGCAGGCAGTTCAGCACTTTGGCCGGGCCGGGGCAAGCGCGGTCAGACTGGTTTCGGCAAGGAATCTACCCTTGACACCATTCGTGTGACTCCATGCTGGACGCGCCGGGCGGGCTCCTCTAATTTCCACGCCCGATGCCGAAAGCAACGAAACCAATCGCCGCCGACCTGCCCTTTGACGAGGCGATGCAGAAGCTCGAAGCCACCGTGGAAGCGATGGAATCGGGCGACCTGCCGCTGGAGACCTTGCTGGCGCGTTTCGAGGAAGGCACGAAGCTGGCCCAGGCCTGCCAGGCGAAACTGGCGGAGGCGGAAGTGAAAATTCAGCGGCTGGAAAAAAATGTGGCGGGCGAAATCACGCTCACGCCCTTGGAAACAAACAGGAATGAATGAACCTATGAGTCGTTATCTGGACATGGTGGATGAACCGGCGCACGTCAAAAAACTGACGCCCGATCAGCTTCTGCATCTGGCCGGGGAAATCCGCCACGAACTGATCACCAAACTTTCCAAGAGCGGCGGCCATCTCGGCCCCAATCTCGGCGTGGTCGAACTAACCATCGCGCTCCACCGCGTCTTCACGACGCCCAAGGACAAATTTGTCTGGGACGTGAGCCACCAAGTCTATGTCCACAAGCTGCTCACCGGGCGCAAGGGCCGCTTCCACACCATCCGCACCACGGACGGCTTGAACGGCTTCGCGCTCCGCACCGAAAGCCCGCACGACTGCTACGGCGCGGGCCACGCCGGCACTGCCCTCTCCGCCGCGCTCGGCATGTGCGCCGCCCGCGACCAGAAGAAGACCGACGAACAGGTCGTCTGCGTTTTCGGCGACGCCGCGCTGACGAACGGCGTCTCCTTCGAGGCGCTGAACAACATTGCCCACACGACGAAAAAATTCATCGGCATCCTCAACGACAACGAGTGGAGCATCGCCAAGAATGTCGGCGCCATCGCCGGCTACCTCAATAAGCTCATCACCAATCCGCGCTACAACCGGCTGCAGGCGGATTTCCAAACCTGGGTGAAAAAACTGCCCAAGGGCGAGCTGGCCGCGATGCTCGGCCACAAGGCGGGCGAGGCGCTCAAAGGCGCGGTCAGCCAGGCTACGCTCCAGCAAAATCCCGCGAACATCGACGCCGACGGCCGCGGCGGTTTTGGCAACAGCCTCATCTTCGAGGAAATGGGCCTGCGCTATCTCGGCCCCATCGACGGCCATGATCTTCCGCTCCTCATCAGCACCCTCGAATTCGCCAAGACCTGCGATCATCCGATTGTCATTCACGTCCTGACGAAAAAGGGCAAGGGCTACGACGCCGCCATCCAGCATCCGGAAAAATTCCACGGCACCGGGCCATACGACGTGACCACCGGAAATTCGCCCGCCGCCAAGGCCGGCACCCCGCCCGCCTACCAGGACGTGTTCGGCGCGACGATGGTCAAGCTCTGCCAGAAGGACAACTCGGTCGTCGGCATCACCGCCGCGATGCCGAGCGGCACGGGTTTGAAGGCGCTCGAAAAGGCCATGCCCCAGCGCTATTACGACGTGGGCATCGCCGAGGAGCACGCCGTCATTTTCGCGGCCGGCATGGCCACGATGGGTTTTCATCCCGTCGTCGCGATTTATTCCACCTTCCTGCAGCGCGCCTATGACTGCATTCATCACGATGTCTGCCTCCAGGATTTGCCGGTGATTTTCTGCATGGACCGCGCCGGGCTTTCCGCGAACGACGGCCCCACGCACCACGGCCTTTTCGACATCGCTTACCTGCGCTGCTTGCCGAACGTCATCGCCATGGCCCCGGCCAACGAGGACGAGTTGCAGGACATGATGTTCACCGCCACGCACCAGAAACATCCGACCTTCATCCGCTATCCGCGCGGCGCGGCGGAAGGCGTGCCGGTCAAGGACCAGCCCCGGCTGCTCGAAATCGGCAAGGCTGAGGTCGTGAAAAATTTTGAGAACACCGGCGGCAAAAAAATCGCCATCTTCGCACTTGGCCCGCTGCAAAAAATGGCGCACGACATCATCGCCGGTCTCGCGGCGGACGGCTGCGACTGCGCGATCATCAACCCGCGCTTCACCAAGCCGATCGACGCTGCGACCACCGAGTTCTTCGGGCGCGCGGCGGATGTCGTCGTGACGCTCGAAGACCACGTCATCATGGGCGGCTACGGCAGCATCGTCGTGGAACTCTTCAGCGAGAAACGCCTGCATACTCCGGTGGTCCGAATCGGCTGGCCGGATAATTTCATCGAGCACGCCAGCACAGTGGACATCTTGCGCGGACGCCACGGCCTGACGGCGGCGAACGCGGTGGCAAAAGTGAAGGCCGAACTGGCGGGCGCGCCGGCAACGGCGCGGCTCACGGCGGTGGCTTGACTGGAATGGGGCGCGCAGGTGGCCGGGCGTCCCTGAGACCTGTTTCCGAATTCACTCACGGGCGGGCGCATCTTGACACGGTTCCGACCCCGCAGGCATTGAGGAGCGCCGATCTCCGATCCAGCGCGTTGGTGGGCGAAATTCCATACTTGCCGGGCCGGAGACCGGCGCTCCGGGGGCAGTGCGAGCTGCGCCACCACCTTTGTCCCCTTCGTTTTCTTCTGTTTGTTCCGTCCGTGTCCGGCTTAATTCCTTCCCCAGATCAGCCGCACCACCACGGCCAGAATGAGGCCGGCCATGACGATGATGACGGTGCCGTTCATCGCCGGCTTTTCCGGGTTTGTCTCCCCCCTTGGCGCGTGCGGCAAGGGCGAGGCCGACTTGCTCAAAAGCGTAGCGTGCTCCGGGAGAGCTGCGGAATTGTTCGGATCAATCGTCACGGGCTCGCTGGTCGATTTCGGCCGACTCGCCTCCCGGCGGTAATCGCGCATGATCTTTCACATTTCGTGAACGGCGATCATCTCGGTGCTCGCATCGGTGCCGGTCAAGGTGTCCAGTTCGAGCCGCGCCCGTACCGGGCCGAAACGCACGGCGTGCCCGACTTGATCGGCGCCTCGGAATGGAGGCGGATCTCATCAACAAAGGTTCCGTTAGCCGAAACGAGATCGCGCACAATCACCTCGCCGCCATAGACGAGAATCCCGCAATGGACATGGGGAATCTCGCTGTCATTGAGATTGATGACGAGCATGTTACCTTCGCCGCGGCCGATAGTGGTCTTTTCCAACACCGGCTCAAAACTCGGCCGGCAAAATGATCACTGATGAAAACAAGTTTTGGCATGGGCTGTTAACGCCGTCAGGCACGATAACGGTTTGACTTGGCTTTCGCCGGCCCGTAAGTTTTTTAGTATATGTTGGCCACAGAAACCAAAGTGGTGCCCCTTTCCGACCGGGTTGCCTTGCTTTCCGAGACTTCTTCCGACTGGAAGCAGATCGTGCAGCCGCTCGATCCCTTTCTCCAGGCCGTGGCCGCGCGCCTGGCCGACCAGATCCACGCCTTCGACGCCGACCTGGCCTGCTATGCCGACTACGCGCTGACCGGCCAGGGCAAGCAGTTGCGCCCCGCGCTCGTCGGCCTCGCCGCCGGCGCGACCGGCCAGCTCAACGACCACCACGTCACCGTCGCCGTCATCATCGAGATGGTGCATCTGGCTACGCTGGTGCATGACGACGTGATGGACGAGGCGACGCTGCGGCGCGGGCGCCCGACGCTGGCAGCGAACTGGGGAAATGAAATTTCCGTGCTGCTGGGCGACTGCCTGTTCGCCAAGGCGCTGAAACTGGCGGCAAGTTTTCCCACCACGGAAGTATGCCGGGCGGTGTCGTCGTCCACCGACACGGTTTGTGAGGGCGAAATTCTGCAAACGCAGCAGCGGCGAAATTTTCGCTTCACCCGCGCCGATTATTTCAAGGTGCTGTCGATGAAAACGGGCGAGCTGTTTGCGCTCTCGTGCGATCTGGGCGCGTTTCTCTGCGGGACGACGCCGGCGCGGCGCACGGCCCTGCGCGATTACGGCCTGGCGCTCGGCACGGCCTACCAGATTTACGATGACTGCATGGACTTGTTCGGCACGGAAGACAGCGCGGGCAAATCGCTCGGCACCGATCTGGCGAAGGGCAAGCTGACGCTGCCGATGCTGGTCGTGCTGGAGAGCGGCGACGCGGCAGCACAGGCGAAACTGCAGTCGCTCGTCGAGACCTGGCGGCCCGACGCGGTGGCGCAGTTGCGGCCGCTGCTGGAAAAGCACGGCGCGCACGACGAATCGCGCCGGGTCATCCGGGATTATTTGCGGACGGCCCGCCGGTTGTTGGAGCCGCTGCCGGACAGCGCCGGGCGCACGGGACTGCTGGGCCTCGGCGATTTTCTGGGGCGGCAGACGGAAGTTTTAGGGGGCGCCGTTTAAGGTGGAATTTGTTTATGACCGATTCCGCACCCGTCGAACCGACGGATCCTAAGGCCGGCCGGGCCAAGCCCAGCGCGGCGGAACTGCTGGGCGACATCGGCCTGGTCAGCGCCTCGCGCGAGGGCGACATGGCGGCCTACGACCAACTCGTGCGCCGCTACCAGGTGCGCATCTACGCCACGATTTATCACATGACCTCGAACCACGAGGATGCGAACGACCTGGCGCAGGAGACATTCATCAAGGCCTACAGCGCGCTGAAGACCTTCAAGGGCGACTCCAGTTTTTACACCTGGGTTTACCGCATCGCGGTGAACAAAACGATCAACTTCCTCAAGACGCGCAAAAACAAAACCCAGTTGAGCCTGAACGATCTCGATTTCAACGCCGAGCATGATCCCGACCTGCTCGCGCTGGTCTCGGAGAAGACCCCGCGCCGCGACGCGGCCTTGAAGGAGCTTCAGGAAAAATTGAACGCGGCTCTGCTCAAGCTGTCAGAAACGCACAGACTGGTGGTGACCCTGCATGATGTCCAGGGCCTGTCGCATGAAGAGATCGCCGAGATCATGGACTGCAACACCGGCACAGTGCGCTCCCGGTTGTTTTACGCGCGGCAACAGATGCAGGGCTGGCTGGCGGATTATTTGAAATAAACTATGAGTATCTCCTCCGATAATTTTGACGGGCTGAGAAAGCTGCTGAAGTGGAAACGGCACGAGCAGCCGCCGCCGCGCTGCATGAATGAATTTTCCAGCCGGGTGATCGCCCGCCTACAGGCCGGCGAGACCGAGGCCAAACCATCCTGGTGGGAAATGCTCGGGCTGGAGTTCGGCCTGAAGCCGGCGCTGGGCGGAGCCTGCGCCGTGCTGGTCGGCGGGTGTTTGATCTCCGGAATAATTGTCTCCAAGAACACGCCTAATCAACTGGCCCGGCCCGGCGATGAAAACCCCGGCTCGTTTCCCGGCCCCGGTCTGGCCACCACTCTGCCCGGCCTGCCGGCGGCCGTTCCGGAAAACTTCGCCAGTTCGGCCAGCAGCACCAACCCCATCCTCAACCCGGACCCGTCCCTCGGCGGAGCCTTGCGGCTCCAGGTGAAGCCGGTCAATTTCACGCCGCAGAACTGACCGCCGCCGCCGCGCTCACGGCTGCGCCAGCTTGTCGAAAACGAC
>CANMZY010000201.1:0-6330 GCA_947502425.1 Verrucomicrobiales bacterium | reverse complement strand
TCCCTTCCTGCTGCTCGCCATTCCGATGATGGCCTTTCTTTCCATGCTGCACGGACTCACGCCGCCGCATCCCGGCCCGGTCGTGGCCATCGCCGCGCTCGGGGCGAACACCGGCGCGGTGCTGGGGCTGGCCTTTCTCTCGGGCCTGCCCGCTGCCTTCCTCGCCGGGCCGGTCTTTGCGCGCTGGGTGGCACCACGGGTTCCGGTTGCTATCCCGCCGATCGTCGCGAACGCGGACTCCGATCGTGCGCGTCCCGGTTTCATGGGAACGGTCTTCGTCATCGCACTGCCGATCGTGCTCATGCTGCTGGCGACGGCGGCGGAACTGGTGTTTCCAGCCGGGCATCGGGCGCGCGCGGTTTGCGGATTCATCGGACATCCGGTGGTGGCGCTGTCGGCGGCGGTGTTTGTGGCGTGGTGGATTTTCGGACGCGCCTGCCGGTTCAGTCGCGGGCAGATGCTGGGCTTCACCGAGAAAAGCATCGCGGGCATCGGCATGACCCTGCTGGTGGTGGGCGGCGGCGGCGGCTTTGCCCGCGTGCTGCGCGAGGCCGGCGTGGCGGATGCGCTCGGTCAGATGGCCGGCCAATGGCATCTCACGCCCTTGGTGTACGCATGGCTCATGGCGGCCTTCATCCGGGTGGCCGCCGGCTCGGCCACCGTGGCGATCACCACCGCCGCCGGTTTGCTCGCGCCGATCGTCGCGGCCCATCCCGAGATCAACCGCGAATTGCTCGTGCTCGCGCTCGGTTTTGGCTCGCTCTTTCTTTCGCACCTGAACGACGGCGGATTCTGGATCGTGAAGGACTGCCTCGGCCTCACCGTCGGCCAGACGCTCCGCACCTGGAGCGTGATGGAGACGATCCTCGCCGTCGCCGGTCTTGGTTTCACGCTCCTGCTCAGCTTGTTTTTCTGAACCGGACGATCTGGCTCAACCACGAATGGACACGAATCGACACGAATGGGAATGGTGGCGGCGGGTTCGTGGCCCACAGGACTCCGCAGCTTTTCACCCTCACCCCGGGACCTCGGAGGGAGAGGACTGTGATGAGGGAAAAGCGTGCGAGGAATCGAAGCGATGGATTCCACCAAACTCATCGTGGGTTGGTCTTATTCGAATTGATGCAGACGGAACCGGACGGAAGAAACGCGGAGACGCGGAGAACGCGGAGAGACGCAGAGAATTTCCGCCGCTTTTTTCTTCACCAAATGGTGGGTGCTCAGAAACAATTCTTGCTCTGCGCTCCTCCGCGTTCTCCGCGCCTCGGCGTTTCTCCCTCAGTCTTTCCGTTGCCCTTGTTCGGCTTATTCGTGTCCATTCGTGTCCATTCGTGGTTTCAATCATCTCGTTCCAGCTAATATCCAACCCATGAAACCTCCGCTCATCTTCGACGCCCATCTCGATCTCGCGATCAACGCCCTCGAATGGAACCGCGACCTGACCCGCCCGCTCGCCGAAATCCGCCGGAGCGAAAGTCATCTTCACGACAAACCGGGGCGCGGTCATGGCACCGTCTGTCTGCCGGAAATGCGCCGCGCGGGCATCGCCGTCTGCGTGGCCACGCAACTGGCCCGGCTCGAACACGACCAGTACAGCCCGGTCTCGGGCTGGCGTTCACCGGCGCAGGCGTGGGCCGTGACCCAGGGCCAGCTCGCGTGGTATCGCGCGATGGAAGAAGCCGGTGAGCTGGTGCAAATCCGCAACGCCGCGCAGTTGCAGGCGCACGTCGCACTTTGGAATGGAGCGCCGGTCTCCGACCCGGCGAGTTCGGATGCGTCCGCCCAACCTGCCGGATCGGAGACCGGCGCTCCGCCGATTGGCTACATCCTCTCGCTCGAAGGCGCGGACTCCATCGTCTCGTTGCGCCATCTCGAGCGCGCATGGAACGACGGTCTTCGCGCCATCGGTCCCGCGCACTACGGCCCCGGCGTGTACGCGCAGGGCACCAACTCGGAAGGTCCGTTTCCGCCGCGCGGCCTCGAACTGCTGCGCGAGGCGGGCCGGCTCGGATTGATTCTCGATGTCACACACCTGAGCGACGAGTGTTTCTGGCAGGCGCTGAAAATTTATTCCGGCCCGGTCTGGGCGAGCCATCACAACGCCCGCGCGCTCGTCCCGCATCAGCGCCAGCTTGCCGATGACATGTTTCGCGCGCTCGTCGAACGCGGCGCGGTCGTCGGTCTCGCGCTGGATGCCTGGATGATTTCGCCCGGCTGGGAACGCGGGAAGACCACGCCGCCATCCGCCGGCCTGCGCCTGGAAAAACTGGTCGATCACCTCGACCACTACTGCCAGCTCGCCGGCAACGCGCGGCATGTGGGTCTCGGCTCCGACCTCGACGGCGCATTCGGCACCGAGCAGACGCCGCAGGACATCCAGTCCATCGCCGACCTGCAACGGCTGCCGGAACTGCTGGGCGCGCGGGGTTATTCGGGCGGGGACATCGACGGGGTGATGCACGGAAACTTTCTTCGCTTCCTGGGCGGCGCGCTGAAATGAATCCGGTCCTCGACGTTGGAAATGCGGAAATCAGACATGAGTTATAGAGGAATCTGACCTTTCACGCGATTGACTTGTGCCAATCGGCCTGCTTCTGTGCATTATGCTGAACATTTTTCTGGAACGACTTCCGAGGCTCGCCATCCCCCGCCTCGCCAGGTTCGTTGCCAGGGCGTTGACGCTGATGACCGCCTTTCTGGCATTTCCCGCATCGGTGCAGGGCGCTTTGGTCAAGATGGCGCCTACGCCCGACGGCTACACCCGCAAAGAATTTCTCGCCACGAATCTCGTCCACATTCCTTTTCAGCCCCAGGCCGAGACCCTCAAGTGGCTCAAGTCCCGCAGCGACGCGCAAGCGAAGGAGGCGGTCAAATTCTCCGCGTTCCATGACTTCCAGTTCACTGACCGGCTTGCGGAAAGCGGCATTACCTTTCGCCATCAGGTGGTGGATGATGCCGGCAAGACCTTCGTGCAGGCGCATTATGATCACGGCACGGGGTTGGCGGCGGCGGACGTGGACGGAGACGGATTGGTGGACATTTTTTTTGTGAACCAGCGCGGAGGCAACCAACTGTGGCGGAATCTCGGGGGAGGCAAGTTCCAGGACATCACGGCGCAGGCGGGCATCGGCCTGGCGGATCGGGTCTGTGTCGGGGCGTCGTTTGCGGACGTGGACAATGATGGACGCCCCGACTTGTTCGTCACGACCGTCCGGCATGGCAACGTGCTGTTTCACAACTTGGGAAATGGACGGTTTGAGGATGTGAGCCGGAGCGCGGGGCTGGACTATTCCGGCCATTCCTCCGGCGCGGTGTTTTTCGACTTCAACCGCGACGGCCTGCTGGACTTGTTCGTCTGCAACGTGGGCGTGTACACCACCAACACCATGGGCTTGAGAGGAGATTACCGCGCACTGGACGATGCGTTCCTCGGCCACCTCTTTCCGGAGCGCAGTGAGCAGAGCATCCTGTACCAGAACCTCGGCGGGCTGAAGTTTCGCAATGTCTCGAAGGAGATGAACCTCACCCACACCGGCTGGACCGGCGACGCTTCCTTCCATGATCTCGACCGCAACGGCCATCCCGGCCTTTATGTCCTGAGCATGTCCGGCCCCGACAGCTATTACCAAAACGTCCAAGGCAAGAAGTTCGAGAACAAAACCGAATCGATCTTCGGGCGGACGCCGTGGGGTTCGATGGGCCTGAAGTTTTTCGATTTCGACCAGGACGGCCAGATGGATTTGTACGTGACCGACATGCACTCGGACATGAGCCCGTCGCAAAACACCCAAAGCCGGGGGGACTTCTCGCTGGCGTTTGAAAAAAAGATTAGCGACGCCTGGTGCGCCCTCTCCTGGAAGCCGGATTTCTTTCCGCGGCGGGACACCAACTACATCTTCGGCAGCGCGCTTTATCGGAACGGCGGGCCGGGCGGCTTTCGCGACATTTCCGACCGGGTCAACGCGCAGACCTACTGGCCCTGGGGCGTGAGCGTCGGCGACCTCAACGCCGACGGCTTCGAAGACATGTTCATCACCGCCGGCATGGGCTATCCCTTCCGTTACGGGATCAACTCGGTCCTGCTCAATGAGGGCGGCAAAAGATTTTTCGACAGCGAGTTCCTCCTGAACGTCGAGCCGAGGATCGGCGGCAAGACCGAGATCAACTATTTCACGCTCGAATGCTCTGGAGCGGACAAGGATCATCCGATGGCCTTTCACAAGAAGGGGCCGCTGACGGTCATGTCCTCCACCAGTTCGCGCTCCTCCGTCCTCTGCGATCTGGATGGCGACGGCGATCTCGACCTGATCGTGAACAACATGAACGACGCACCGCAGGTTCTCATCAGCAACCTGGCGGAGAAAAAGAAAATCCATTTCCTCAAGATCAAGCTGAAGGGGACGGTTTCCAACGCGGACGGCTTGGGCGCGTTTGTCAAAGTGCGCGCAGGCGGGAAGACCTACACGCAGTTTCACGACGGCAAGTCCGGCTACCTCTCGCAAAGCTCCATGCCCCTTTACTTCGGACTCGGCGACGCCGTCCGGGCGGAATCCGTCGAAGTGCTTTGGCCTTCTGGCAAAACCCAGGTTCTCGGGGAAAATCTGCCGGTAAATTCTCTGCTGCTCCTGACAGAAGACGCGGCGCGCTGACCTGGCCGCATCCGTCCCGACGACCGGCGTTGGCCGGTGGACCAGCGCCGTTGCGTGGGGCTTGGACATTTCTGAATTCCCCGAACAAATCTTGATGAAAACTTTCTGCTCGCACGTCAGAAAAGCTGATGCGAAAATCAAATGGCATGAACATGAATAATAATTGCTTCTCGGCCTGCAAAATATGGCCGGTCGCGGCCTTGACGTTGACTGTGTGCGTCAGTTTTTTGGTCGGGTTGCCGACCGCATCCGGCGCGACGCTGGCGGTGAAAAATTCGTCCTTCGAGGAGCCGGCACTGGCCGGTGAGGGCAAGCAGTCCACCAACGTCGTGCCCGGCTGGGCGCTCTCCGGCGTCGCCGGCGTGTTTCTCAACAACGGCTCATTCGGCAACAAACTCGCCGATGCGGACGGCGCGCAACTGGCCTACCTCAACGGCACGCAGGCGAGCGCGCTCTCACAAGACGTGACGGCACGCATCGAGCCGCTCACCGCCTACACGCTCACGGCCAAAATCGGCCTGCGCAAAGACACGCCGCTGACCAACGGCGCCTCGCTCCTGCTGCGGTTGCAGTCCTACGACCCGGCGACGAGCAACAAGTTTCGCACGCTGGCCATCAAGGAAATCATGGTCGGCAAGGAACTGTTGAGCGACGAGAAGCTGGCCGAGGTCACAACCACGTTTACCAGCGGAGCCACCGCCCCCAAGGGCGGGCTGCGGTTGATGATTTCCGTCGGCGAAAAGCGCGGCAAGACCGGCGACTGGACGGTGGACCAGGTGCGGCTCGAGGCGAAGGCCGCCGCGCCGGAGGTCGTGATCAAACTGAACGCGGGGCCGGCCACCGTCTCCGCGAAGAAAACCGTTTCCTACAACCGCGACATCCGCCCGGTGCTTTCGGACAATTGTTTCACCTGCCACGGCCCGGACTCGGGCAGCCGCAAGGCCGGGCTGCGCCTCGACCGTTTTGAGGACGCCACGGCCGCGCGCAAGGGCGTCGTGGCCATCGTGCCCGGCCAGCCGGAGAAGGGCGAGATCATGAGCCGCCTGCTCACGACCGATCCGGACGACCTCATGCCGCCGCACAAGACGAACAAGAAACTCACGCCGGCGCAGATCGCAACTATCCGCACCTGGATCGCGGAGGGCGCGGAATATGAACTGCACTGGGCTTACCTCACGCCGACGCGCCCGCCGCTGCCGGCGGTGCAGAACGCGAAGTGGGCGCGAAATCCCATCGACCGTTTCGTGCTGGCCCGGCTGGAGAAGGAGGGATTGCCGCCCGCGCCCGAGGCGGACCGGCGCACACTGGCGCGGCGGTTGAGCCTGGACTTGACCGGACTGCCGCCGGAGCCGGAGGTGGTCGAGGCGTTCGTGAAGGACAAGTCCGCCGAAGCCTACGAGAAACTGGTGGATCAGCTCATGGCCTCGAAACATTGGGGCGAACATCGCGGCCGTTACTGGCTGGACGCGGCGCGCTACGCGGACACGCACGGCATTCACTTCGACAATTTTCGCGAGATGTGGACCTTCCGCGACTGGGTGTTCAACGCCTTCAATGTGAACATGCCGTTCAGCCAGTTCACCCTTGAGCAGCTCGCCGGTGACCTGTTGCCCAGCCGCACGCTCGATCAGCAGGTCGCGTCCGGCTTCAACCGCAGCCACATCACCAGCAACGAAGGCGG
>CANMZY010000200.1:0-6342 GCA_947502425.1 Verrucomicrobiales bacterium | reverse complement strand
GGCGGGAATCGGCGTGATGACGCTGGCGGTCTGCCCGGTCAGGGACGCGACCTGCGATTCGCTGGAGCTTTGCGTGGCGCGAAAGATGGACCGGAACAACATCAGCACGCCGGCGGCGATGATGAAGCCGCCGAGCAAGGACAGCGGCGCGCTGATCCACGGGCTGCGGGTGGCCTCGATCTTGGAGAATACCATGCCCAGCCCGCCGAAGGCCGTGACGAATGAGGCGATGATGGTGGGGCTGAGCGGGGAAAACCCCGGCATGTCGTGCCCGTCCGCCCCGGCTCCAACGTTGGCGTGGACGTCCGCGTCATGCCCGCCGCCGAAGAGATGCGACGCAAGCGCGCTGATGAGGGTGAACAAAAGTCCGACTCCGAAGCAGACGAGGTAAACGAGAAAGGTCATGGCTTGGTTTCTGTTGGCGCTAGTTAATGGTTTGGCGGTCATTCCAGCAAGCACGAAAGGAGAAGGATAAACCATTTGCAATCGAGTTCATCCCAAAGCCGGGGCAAAACCCGCCACCGCGGCGGGGCTTTCGGAGACATATTTGTTTACGTCAAAGTTTTCATGCAACGCGGGCATGAAACCGGAACGCGGGCGGTCGCCCATTTATAATTTGCCGGGGTGTTTGTAGAATTGGACGCGGCGGCGTTGGAAAGCTCACCGGTCCAGATAGCGTTGCCGCCACGCCGGCCACGATGCTGTCGGTGCGCTCCGCGTCCGCGCTCGGCACGCCGAAGCCGAGACATTCGAGGACTTGCGGGTGCGCGAGTCGCCGCCGCTCGATGGTTTCGGGGAAAATTTTCCGGCCGCCACGTTGATCTGGTCGCCGGCGCGATCACGCAGAAAAACAAGACCGTCGCTCAACTCCATCAGATCGTTCGTGCGATGGTAGCCGTGGGCGAGGGCCGGGCCAGGCTCCGGCAAATACGTTTCGGCCACCGCCGCTCCGCCGGGCAGGGGCGGCGAGTTGATCAAACGTCCATTCGCGTCCGGTGGCCGTTTCGCGCAACGCCCAGGCGGTGCGCCTCTCCCGCGCGATTTGCCGCCAGCGTTTGTAAAGCATTGTCAGCTTGGCAGCCGATCGGTAGCGTGCGCCGCGAGTGTGAATGTCCAGTCGATGAATTTCCCCGCTCGCCTCCGGCGCGTGGTGTCGCTGACGCCGTGGTTTTTGATTTTGCTGCTGGCGCTGCTGGCCGGTGGCTGCGCCACCTCGCGTCCAATGCGAATTCACGCCCCACGTTCACAGCTTCTCCCGCCCCGCGTAGCCGCTGTCGAGGTCGTGCCAGAATTCGATGTCCTCGTCGTCCGTCTCCCAGCAGAAAAAAACCTCCTTGCCGCCGATGATCGCGGGGAAATCAATCAGGCTGCGGTCGAGATCCTTGATCTGAATCTCCCGGGTTTCAAATTCGCGGAGGAGCGCCTTGATAGCCGCGAGGTATTTCACCTGGTTGTTCGCCAGGTCGCCGCCCACGTCGTCGCCCGCCGCGAGAAGCTGCGCGATGCGCTGGTCGGTCTGGAGGAGCTGGCGGCGGGTCGTGTTTAATTTCCCCAGCCAGTCGCGGATCTGGGGGAGCAGGGCGCGGGCTTCGTCGCGCGTGTAATGTTGGCGGAACTGCATCTTACGGCCCTTGGTTCTGGCCCGGCGCGGCGCGCAGTTTTTTCTCGATGGCCGGGCTTGGTCCGAGGCTGAGGGCCTTGCGCCAGGCAGCGCGGGCCTTGTCGTGCTCCTTGAGCGCGGCGTGAACATCGCCGAGGTGATCGAACAGGGTGGCGTCCGGCTCCTCGGTCAGCTCGATGGATTTGAGGATGTGCTTGAGCGCCTCGCGCGGCTGGCCCTGCTTGAAGAGCACCCAGCCGAGGCTGTCGAGGTAGGCGCCGTTCTTCGGCTCGAGCCGCAGGGCGTGATCGATCAGCTCGCGGGCCTTGGTCAGGTTGGTGCCGTGCTCGGCCCACATGTAGCCGAGATAGTTCAGGCACTCGGCAAAGTCGGGCGAGAGCTGGAGGCTTTTGAAAAAATACTTCTCGGCCTGGGCGATGTTGCCGGCGCGCTCATGGGTGGAGCCGATCTGGAAATAAAACGTGTGGTTGAGGCGGTTGGTGTCGGTGACGTTGGCCACGATCTCGGCGCGGGTGTAGTGGCGGAGGGCGTTGGTGTAGTCCTTGAGGCGCGTCCAGGCGATGGCGGAGAAAAATTCGCCGACGAAGCTCTGCCCAAACTTGACCCGCGCGCGGTCGAGGTGATCCAGCGCGCCCCGCGGCTTGTTCAGCGCGACCTGCGCGGCGGCCAGGTCGTAATAGGCCTGCTCGAAGCCGGGGTTGAGGAGGATAGTTTTTTGGTAGCACTCGCCGGCGCGCTCGTAGCGCTTGTCTTCGTAGGAGAGCGTGCCGAGAAAATACCAGGCCTGCGGGCTGGTGGGGTTGTCGCGCACGATGGCCTCGAGCTGTTCGGCGGCGCGCTTCTTGTCCTGGTCGCGCAGATAAACGTCGGCAAGTTTTTCGTGGATGTCCGGCAGGTCCGGATAGCGTTTCAGCAGCTTCAAATAAACGGCCGCCGCCTTTTTGGTTTCACCGAGCTTGCTGAAGCCGTCGGCGAGTTTTTGCAGGACGAAGAGGTTGGTGGGATTGAGCTTGTCCGCGCCGTGCAAGGCGGCGAGCGCGGCGTTGCGGGCGGCGAGGTTGGCCGCGCTGTTGGTTGTTTTGGCCGCGCGGTTTTGCGCGAAGTGCAGGTCGGCCAGATCAACAAGGAAGGCGGCGTCGGGCTGGGGCTGGCGGGCGGCCTCGGAGATGACCTTGCCGGCCTCGTTGGTGCGGCCGGTCTGCGAGTAGAGGAGGAAAAGGTTCTGGTAGCCGGCGATGAAGCGCGGAGATTTTTTAATCGCCATCCGGTTCGCGTCAATGGCCGCATTGGTCCGGCCCATCTGCAGATAGACATAGCCGAGCCGCGCGGAAACGAGGCCGGTGGAGTTCGGTTCCGCCGCCGCCTTCTGGAGCAGCTCCGCCGCCCGGTCGAGCTGCCGGTCCTGGATGAAACGGCGGGAGAGATCGAGGGCGAGGACTTCGTCGCCGGGATTGGCGAGCACGGCCAAGTAATACTCGTCGAGCGCGCGGGCCGGCTGCCGGTTCAGGTCGAAGGCGAAGCCGGCGGCAAACCGGGCATGGGCTTCGGCGCGCTTTTCGAGATCGGCGTCAGATTCCGCCGCCGGGGCCGGAGGGGGAACAGCATCGGGGGCGGCGGGCCTTTGGCGGGCGGTCTGGCAGCCGGAGAGGCCAACCAGCCCCAGCGCCAGAAGCGCGAGAGAAAGGCGTTGCGACATGGCTCAGGTTACTGGCAACCGTGATGAACGCAACCCGCCACCGGGGCGGGCGCGGGCCGCGCGCCTACTTCTGCCAGGTGCGCTTTTTGTGCCGGTTGGCGCGGAGCTTCTTGCGCCGTTTGTGTTTGTTAATTTTGCTTTTCCGGCGTTTTTTCAGTGAACCCATAGGTTGTTTTTTAACGGACTCGTCAAACGGATCAATACACGACTTTGTTCAACGGATATTCGATGATGCCTTCGGCCCCGGCGGCCTTCAACTGCGGAATCAATTCGCGAACCACATGCTCGTCGATGATCGTTTCCACCGCCACCCACCCGGACTGGCTCAAATTTGAGATGGTTGGATTACGCAATGCCGGGAGACTTTGCAACAACATTGCCAAACGTTTTTGCTCGATGTTCATTTTTAGGCCGACCTTGGTCTCGGCTTCGAGCGCGCCCTGGAGCAGCAGGGAGAGGGTTTCGATCTTCTTCCGCTTCCACGAATCCTTCCAGGAATCGCGGTTGGCGACGAGGCGCGGCGTGGAGACGAGCAGCTCGTCCACGATGCGCAGATTGTTCGCCCGAAGCGAAGAACCGGTCTCGGTGACCTCGACGATGGCGTCCACCAGCTCGTGGGCCTTCACCTCGGTCGCGCCCCAGGAGAATTCCACCTCGGCCTTCACGCCGTGCTTCTTCAAATATTTCTTCGTCAGGTTGACCACTTCGGTGGCGATGCGCTTTCCGTGCAGATCCTGCACCGATTTCACCGGGGAATTTTCCGGCACGCACAAGACCCAGCGGGCCGGGCGGCGCGAGACCTTGCTGAACAGAAACTCGCCGACCTCGTGAACCTTCGAGCCGTTCTCCACGATCCAGTCGTGTCCGGTGATGCCGCAGTCGAGATAGCCGTGCTCGACGTAGCGGCTGATTTCCTGCGCGCGGATCAGGCGGATCTCCATCTCCTCATCGTCTACGTAAGGAACGTAGGAGCGGCTGCTGACGGAAATGTTCCAGCCGGCCTTGGCCATCTTTTCGATGGTGGCGTCCTGCAGGCTGCCCTTGGGCAGGCCAAAACGTAATTTGTTCTTCATTCCGACTTTTTCTTGAAATCTGGTTGTGCCGCCGCCGCGGTTGCTTCCGGCGCGCTGTTCATGCGACCCGCACCGTCTGCCGGCCGCGCACGAGCACCTGGCCGCGGGCCAGCGCTGCCATGGCCGCCGGATACAGCCGCCGCTCGGCCAGTTGGATCCGCCCGTGCAAAGACTCCGCCGTGTCGCCGTCCAGCACCGGCACCGTCTCCTGCGCGATGATCGCGCCGCTGTCGATGCCCTGATCCACGAAGTGCACCGTGCAGCCCGTGACCTTCACGCCGTAGTCCAGCGCCTGCCGCCACGCTTCTAAACCGGGAAACGCCGGGAGCAAAGAGGGGTGGATATTCACGACGCGCTGCGGAAATGCACGCAAAAAATCGCCCTTCAGGATGCGCATGAACCCGGCCAGCACCACCAGATCGACTTCCGCCGCCTGCAGTCTTGCGATGCAGGCGCGCTCGGCTTCCTCGTCGAGCTTGGTGCGGAATTTACCTGGCGCGAGGAATTCCGCCGGCAGTTTCCGGTCGCGCGCCTGCTGGAGAATCCCCGCGTCCGCCACGTCGCTCAAGACGAGGGCGACCTCGGCCGGGACCTGGCCGGCGGCGCAGGCGTCGGCGATGGCGGCGAAGTTCGAGCCTTTACCGGAGCCGAGCACGCCGAGCCGGAATTTGTTGGAGCCAGTCACGCCGCTGTTAAATCGGAATGGCCCGTTGCGGGCAAGTTTTGTCGTGGAGAAACCGCCGGTCAATACGCCAGGCTGAGCTTGTAGCGCATGATGTTGTGGCAGCGCACGGTGTCGATGCTGGTTTTGTTGAGCCAGCCGTGGCAGCACATTTCGCCCGTGGCCGTGGTGCGCCGCTTGGCGACGGCTTGGGCGAGCGCCTCGCTCATGTCGAAATCGCCGCGGACACATTCGTGGTTGAGGCAGTCGAAGCGGAACACGGACTTGGCGTGGTCGGGATTGACCGTGTATTTGATCTGGCTGTTCTTGCTGACGCCTTCGGGGTTGAAGAAGGCCAGTTCCACGGTCAGGGACTTCAAGTTCTGGAACTTTTCCGAAAGGCTCACGGACTCTTTGGCGCGCTGGCTTTGCTCTAGGCGGTAATCCGCGCGCGGGGTGAATTTTTGGTGACGCATAATTTCGATCCATTGCCTGAATCGAGCGGCCAGTGTAGCACAAAACAGCGCGCCGTCTTTAACAATCTTTGGGAATCCGCGCCTGCCGGCCGGGCGGCTCGGCCTCACAACACCAGCTTGGAGCCGCCGCCGTGAACGGTGCGCAGATGCCGCCGTGTCCCAGGCCAACCCAAAACGCCGGCCCGGCAAAGCGCCGCGTTGTCCGGCGCGAAGCGATTGACGCCAACTCCAACCCGCGCGCCGACATTCAAAAATTGTGCCGTTCATTTGGGTTGTCAGCTAAAAACTTTCACCCCACTGTGAGTTCTAGAAACGAAAAACACTGCATATTCAAAAACCCAAAGAAACTCTCGCATGAAAAAAATTCTTGCCCTCACCGTCCTCGTATTGTCCGCGCTCGGCGCGTCCGCCCAAGGGACGGCGTTCACCTATCAAGGCCGTCTGAACAATGGCGGCTATCCCGCCAACGGGAGTTACGATCTGACCTTTGCGCTGTTCGACGCCGTCAGCGGCCCCGCGCAAGTGGGGACGACGCTCACCAAATCCCCCACCGCCGTGAGCAACGGCCTGTTCACCGTCACGCTGGATTTCGGCAACCAGTTCCCCGGCGCGGCGCGCTGGCTGGAGATCGGTGTGCGGACGAATGGCGGCGGGTTCACCGCCCTCGCGCCCCGGCAGGCGCTTACGTCCGCGCCCTACGCCATCACCGCTGGCAACCTTTCTGGCAGCGTGCTGGCGGCGCAAATCACCGGCACAGTGCCGTTGGCGCAACTGCCGGGCAATCTCGTGACCAACGGCGCGACGGGCGTGAACTT
>CANMZY010000199.1:0-6351 GCA_947502425.1 Verrucomicrobiales bacterium | reverse complement strand
TCCTCGACTTCGGCACCGGCACCGGCTGTCTCGCCGTCACCCTCGCCGTGCAATGCCCGTCGGCCAGCCTGCACGCGCTCGACATTTCCGACGCCGCCCTCGCGCTCGCCCGCCAGAACGCCGCCCGGCATCAGGTCGAAACGCGCCTCGCCTTTCATCACGGCGATGCTTTCGCGGCGCTGCCCGGCGGCGTGCGGTTTGATCTGCTCGTTTCCAATCCGCCCTACATCGCCAGCGCCGAAATCGAAACCCTCCAGCCCGAGGTGCGCGACTTCGATCCGCGCCCCGCGCTCGACGGCGGGGCGGACGGGTTGGATTTTTACCGGCGACTGGCCGAAGAGGCCGCCGGGTTTCTCGCGCCCGGCGGCAAGGTCATGCTCGAATTCGGCGACGGCCAGGACGACGCGATCACCAAAATCTTTTCCGCGCAAAACTGGATTGTCGAGGCGGTGCTCGCTGACTACAGTGGCCGGAACAGAATTTTCATCGCCCGGCACGGCTGAATTTTTCAGCGCCCGGCGCGGTGGACGCGGTCGAACAAAAACAACTCATGGAAAGTTTGCTCATCAAAGGCGGCGTGCCCTTGCACGGTGACGTCACCATCAGCGGCGCAAAAAACGCCGTCCTCCCGATCATGGCCGCGACGCTCCTGACCGGCGAGACCTGCGTCATCCGCCGCGTGCCCGACCTGAGCGACGTGGCGTTCATGGTCAAGATTCTGCAGTCGCTCGGCGCGCAGGCCAAGTTCGAGGGCGGCACCCTCACCGTGCAGGCCGCGAAGATCAAACCCTACGGCGACTACGATCTGATCCGCAAGATGCGCGGCTCCATCTGCATCCTCGGCCCGCTCCTGGCACGCCTCGGCCGCGCGAAAGTCTCGCTGCCCGGCGGCTGCGTCATCGGCTCGCGACCGATCGATCTTCACCTGAAAGGCATGAGGGATCTCGGCGCGGAAACGCCGATCAAGAACGGCTACATCTGCGCGCAGGCCCCGCATCTGCGCGGCGCGGAAATTTTTCTCGGCGGACGCTCCGGCCCCACCGTGCTCGGCACCGCCAACGTGATGATGGCCGCCACGCTCGCCGATGGCGTCACCATCATCGAGAGCGCGGCCTGCGAACCGGAGGTGGTGGACGTGGCCTGTTTTCTGAACGCGATGGGCGCGAAAATTTCCGGCGCGGGCAGCCCCACCATCACCATCACCGGCGTCAAAGAACTGCACGGCGCCGAGCACGAAGTCATTCCCGACCGCATTGAAGCCGCCACCTTCGCCATCGCCGCCGCCGCCACCAACGGCGAAGTCACGCTCCACGGCGCGCGGGCCGACCACATGCACGCGGTGCTCGACAAGCTGCGCGAAGCCGGCGTGAAGGTGGAGCGCTCCGGCCCGGCCATCACCGTCCGGCGGGGCAGCCGCCTCAAGCCGGTGGACATCGCCACGCTGCCTTACTCCGGTTTCCCGACCGACGCCCAGGCGCAGATGATGGTCCTGATGACTCTCGCGCCCGGCCTGAGCATCATCACCGAACGGATTTTTGAATCACGCTTCATGCACGTCAGCGAACTGGCCCGGCTCGGCGCGGACATCGCCATCGAAGGACCGAGCGCCATTGTCAAAGGCGGACGCCCGCTCAGCGGCGCGCCGATCATGGCCAGCGACCTGCGCGCCTCGGCGGCGCTGGTCATCGCCGGCATGACCGCGAAAGGCACCACCCAGGTCAACCGCATCTATCATCTGGACCGCGGCTACGAAAACATCGACACCAAACTGCGCAAGCTGGGCGCGCGCATCGAACGAGTGGAGGGAATATGAGCAAACTATACGGAGTCTTGATCGTCCTGGCCCTGCTCTACGGCGGCTACAAGCTGGTGCTTTACTGGGACAAGGTCAGTCAGGAAAAAGACAACCCCAAGGTTGAACTCACCGGGGATGTCCTGCCCGGCCTGGCCTCGAAACTCAGCTCGTCCTACCAGCAGGCCGTCAAAGGCGGCGCGCCCGCCCTCAAAAAATGGCTCGCCGAAAACGCCGCCTCCCCCGACCTCCAAGACCCGCGCAAGGCCTGGATTCAGCTCGATTACGTGGTCATGCTCGGACGCGAAGGCCAGCTCGCCGAGGCCAAGCGCCTCTTCGCCGAGGTCAAGGCGCGCCTGGATTCCTCCTCGCCCGTCTTCCCGCGCGTCCAGAAACTCGCGGCTACTTACGAGTGAGCCGTAAACTGAGAGCCTGACGGAAAATTCGTCTCCGGAGCGCGCCCGTTCCCGCGCGCAGGGCAGTGGCGCAGCCGTCCCGGCTGTGTTCCCGGGCGTCTCGCCCGTGAAGCTTCTGGTCCGAGGGCGAGACGCCCGCCCCACTATTTTGCCCCCGTCCCGGCTTCGGAGTTCGAGGTAAATCCACACGCGCGCGCCGGTCCGCGTGGCTGCGCCCGAGGCGGGCACCCTCCTCCGCCACGGTGAAAAACTTGCCAACAACATTTCCTGTGCGCCTCCTCCCTCCGGCCCTATTCTCCATCCATGTCCGCCCCCTACGAACTGCTGCTCGACGCCACCCTCCGGCATCTGCGCGAGTTGAAGGCCCACGGCGGGCGGTTCGTGGAAATCTCGCCGGAAACTCTGGCCGCGCTCGGCAAGCCCGGACGGCCGCAGCCCGCCGCCGCCCCGGAACGCCGGCCGCCAGCCCGGCCGGATCCCGTTTTGTCACCGGCCGCCGTCTCACCGCCCCTCGCTCCGGCCCCCAAATTTTCTCCGCCGGCAGCGCCGCCCATCCGCCCCATCGCGCCCGAGGCCAAAGCCCAGGCCTTCGCCGAACTGCGCGCGCGCGCCCTGGCCTGCGTGAAATGCCCGCACCTCGCCAGCTCGCGCCAGCACGTCGTCTTCGGCGTCGGCGACACCAACGCGCCGCTCATGTTTGTCGGTGAGGCGCCGGGCGCGGATGAAGACACGCAGGGCGAGCCGTTCGTCGGGGAGGCGGGGCAGTTGCTCACGAGAATCATCAAGGCGATGGGCCTGAGCCGCGAGACCGTTTACATCGCGAACCTTTTGAAATGCCGGCCCGACACGCCCGGCGAGACCGCCGGCAACCGCAAGCCGACCCCCGCCGAACTGGCCGCCTGCCTTCCGTATCTGCACGAGCAGATCGACCTGATCCAACCGCGCGTGCTCGTGGCGCTGGGCGGGACGGCCGTCGAGGGCCTGCTCGGAAAAACCGTCGGCATCACCAAGCTGCGCGGCCACTGGCAGACCTATCGCGGCATTCCGCTCATGCCGACCTATCACCCGGCCTACCTGCTCAAAAACCAGTCCCTCGCCGAAAAGCGCCGCGTGTGGGAGGACATGCTCGCCGTGATGGAAACGCTCGCCCTGCCGATCAGCGACAAGCAGCGCGGGTTTTTCCAGAAGGGCTGACGCCCAACGGCGGCGATCCGCAGCCAGCGAAGGAGGAAAGTTCTTTCGGCAACGTTTTCAACGGACGCGACTGGGTCTAGCCCGTCCCCGCCACGACGGAGGAA
The DNA here is from genome assembly GCA_947502425.1 of Verrucomicrobiales bacterium. Classification (GTDB taxonomy): domain Bacteria; phylum Verrucomicrobiota; class Verrucomicrobiia; order Limisphaerales; family SIBH01; genus SIBH01. Next base: position 2,845 of record CANMZY010000199.1, on the reverse strand, counting down.
GTTCAGGCGGCGGATCCGAAGCCGCGACAGAAGTGATGTTTTCCACGACGCTCCGTTTGCACCGGCAGAAATTTTAACGCATCGCCGCAAAACAGGGTAGGGAGCGCAGTCCTCTGCGCGCCGTCGGGAGGTCAGGGATGATTCAATCGTCTGGTCACGTTCGCGGCGGGCAGAGGACTGCCCGCCCCACCTCGCGTCTTTGCGCCTTTGCGTTAAAAATCATCGCGCCAAAATACAGCACCGTTGAGCGGATCACGCCCCGCCGGACAACCTTGGCGGCGCCGGGATGGCCGGCCGGTCCATCGGCCGCACCACGTCAAACCGCTGCGTGGCCACCGTCCGAAAATCATTTTGCAAACGCCCGTGCGCCCAGGTCAGGAAGATGATGCTCTTGGCCAGCAGCAGGCCGGGACCGAGGAAGCAGAGCAGGAACGATGCGGCCAGCGGCAAGATGAGGACGAACAACACCGTCTTGGTCATCGCCTGCGTGGACTTGCGCGAGGTCAGCCCGAACCACATACCCACGCGGCTGACTGCGCAGAGGTCGAGCGCGAAGGTCGCCACCACCATCAGTTCGCCGACCAGCGCGAGGATGACGGTCCAGACATCGCCGCCCACCCGGTTGTCCCGCCCGGCCACCTTGATCAATTCCACCACCAGCACGAGCAGCTCAAAGCCCAGCAACACCGCGATCGGCGGCAGGAACAGGCGGCGCAGCGCCAGGTCCTGGCCGCGGATAATCTGCCGCACGGTCAGCGGGGTGGAGAGCAGCAGTTCCAGCGCGCCCGAGGCGCGGGCGTCGCCGAAGGAATGGCTGGCCTCGCCCGCAACCCAGATGCAGAGCACGAGATGCAGGCCGATGGCGCAGCCGAAGATGCCGGCCAGCAGGCCGGAATCGCCGAAATTGTAAAGCCAGACGGTCGCCCCCGCCACGATGGCCAGGCCCACGGTCAGCCAGAGATAAATTCTCTGGTGCTCGTGACGCGCCGTCAGCCAGAGGACGGGATTGATTTCCAGCAACCGCGTCCGCGCCGCGCTGCGCCCGACCGCGCCGGGCGCGTGCGGTGTCCGGCGGCGTTCCCGTCCGCGTTCCTGCCAGGAGCGCGGGAGAAAGTAACTGGCCAGCCCCAGCCAGAGCCAGGAGAGCAGGTGCATCAATAAATTAGACTGCCAGTAGGTGTCGGGATGGGCGGTGTATTGGGCCTCGAACGCGTTGATGAACGCCGACCACGGGCTGGGCAGCGGCAGGGTGCCCACCCCGTAGGTTTCGGCGAGTATCGGCAACAGCGCGACAAACAGCAATGTCAGGCCGAGCGTGCCGAGCCAGGCCTTGCGCTCATGGCGGCTGATCGAGGAGACGAACATGCCGGTGGTGAGCGCGAAGAAGAGCGTGTTGACCAGCGCGAACACGCCGCGCCAGACCTCGCCGCCGGTCACGCCGCCGACCAGCAGCGGAATGGCCAGCGCCGGGACCATCGCGAGCAGCGCGAAGAAGCTGCTCAACGACGAGGCGATGAGTTTGCCGAGCACCACGTCGTAGCCCTTGAGGTCGGTGAGGAAAAGCAGGCCAAGCGTGCCCTCGCGCTTCTCCTCGCTCAGGCAGTCGGCGGTGTTACGGAGTCCTTCGACGAGGCACAGGACCCACGCCAGGCAGGTGAGAATCGCGAACATCGGCGCGCCGACCGCGCCGGGCTTGGCCAGGTTCGAGAAGAGCATCATCACGCCGGCGATGAGGATGGCCGTCGTCGCCACCAGGCCGCGAATCCAGTAGGTGGATTTCCAGCGCGCGCGGATGCGCAACTCGCGATCAACGATGGGGAGAAAAGTCATCGGCGCTAGTATGTAAAAAATTTACGGAACCAGCGGCCCCAGGCGGCGGGACGTTTCGACTCAAACCGGGTCGTGGCCACGGTGCGAAATTCCGCGAGCAGTTTCCGTTTCGCCCAGCCGGCGAACAGCAGGTTGTTCGCCGCGCTCAGGATGAACCAAAGGATCACCAGGGCCGCGCCGTTGTTGAACCATCTGGGAAGCCGCACATGGAAGATTTCATCCAGCAAGGCGAGGCACATGACCAGGAAACCAAGGGCCAGCCACGGCAGCACGCAGATGCGGACCAGCGTGGCGCCGGTCGCCTGGCTGCCGTTGCGGCTGCACAGGCCCATCCACATTCCCACCCAGCCGAGCGCGAACATGTCCCAGGCAAAAATAATCATCCCCGCCAGCCAGAGCGCCACCCAAACTTCTTCGTCACCGTGGGAATTTTTCAAGCTCAAGACGAGGAACACCACATCCACCATCAGCACCACCAGCACCGGCCCGGCGAACTGCCGCCCGAGCGCGAGCCGCTGGCCGCGCAGAATTTCCGGCACACGAATCGGCGTGGAGAGCAGCAGTTCGAGCGCGCCGCTGTGGCGGTCGGCGGCGAAGCGGCGGGTCGCCTCGCTCGCCAGCCAGTTTTTCAAGACCGTGTGCAGGAGCAGCGCGGTGACGACGTAGGTTCCCGGATTGAGCCAGTCATCTGGATAACCAATCAATCCCCAAACCCAGACGCCCGCGCCCACGACGAGAAACATCCAGACAAAATAAGTTTTCCAGCGGTCGCGGGACGCGAGCCAGAAGAACGGGTTGATCGCCAGCAGCCGTTGCCGGAGGGTCGCGCGCGTTGCTTCCGACCCTTCGTCCCAGCGCCGGCGCGCCCCAGATGCGCTCACAGCCTTATCCTGCCAGCTCCGCGGCACGATGACGCACGCGGCGAGGAGCACGGCCCAGGAGATGAGATGGACCACCAGCACCGATTCGTAGAAGAAGTTGTAATTAGCGAATGTTTTTTGTGTCTTGTCGAACG
>CANMZY010000198.1:0-6409 GCA_947502425.1 Verrucomicrobiales bacterium | reverse complement strand
TGTCCCAGCGCCCCGCGAGGTCGATACACTGATGCGCCTCGTGCCCAGGGACCGACTCACCACGATCAACGAATTTCGCGCCGCGCTCGCCCGCCGGCACGGCGCGGACGTTGGCTGCCCGATCACCACCGGCATTTTAGCGTGGACCGCCGCGCACGCCGACGAGGAATCTCTAGGAAGGAAGCTCGTCACGCCCTGGTGGCGCACACTGAAACTGAAGGGCGCGGTGAACCCCAAATATCCCGGCGGCGTGGAGGCGCAGGCCGCGCACTTGAAAAGTGAAGGCCACGAAATCGAGCCGGGCAAAGGCCAGAAGCGGCCGCGCGTGAAAGATTTTGAGAAGCGGCTGTTCCGGTTTTCGGCTTGATCGTTCAGCTCAGCGTCGAATTTTAATCGGCTTTTCTCCGTTCGTCAGTCGGCGTTTAGCTTCCGGCCAGAGCGGAGCAAACCATCCCAGCAAAACCCGGTTCGTGCAGTTGCCGATGCGAATCCAAACGATAGAGACGGGCCGGTTGGACACACGCGCCAGAGTCACAAAATCTTCTTCCTTGGTGAAAGCGACGACAGCGGCGGCTTCCGTTTTTTAAAAATCACTGCATCAGGAGCGCGCAGCAAACCGCCTTCACGAACATGAACAGCATCGCAGCCTTGCTCCCGCCACCACCGCGCCAAGGCGGGTGGCAGTTGTTCATCCACGAGAATTTTCAAGCGGCCTTGAGCACGACGTGATCGGTCCCGCCGGCAGCGTAAAGCAGCGCGGCTTTGATGTCATCGGCCTCCAGATCAGGGAAGTCGGCCAAAATTTCCTCGGGCTTGGCGCCATCGGCTAGCATTTCGAGAATGTCCTTCACGCGGATGCGAAGGCCGCGAATGCAGGGGCGTCCGCCGCACTTGCCCGGTTCCACCGTGATGTGTTCCATCAGCTTCATGCTCTATTTTTTGCGTGCCGAATTACCGAGAGTCAATGCCGGGACTACAGCTAAAAATTCTTTGAAAGCTTTTGTCCGCACCGAAGTCAAAAAACTAGATTGCACGTACACGTACTTTCGGCTATGGTGCCACCAGACAGTTCCAATGAACACTGTGAAGCTGAAGCCCGACAATAATTTTTCCGCATGAGCACCACTATTCCACTCACGGTCACGCCCGCCGCGCCGGCCAAGCATCAGGAGACCACCGCCGGCAATTATTTCGTCTCGAACTACCCGCCGTTTTCCTTCTGGAAGACCGACGCCGTGCCGGAACTGCTCGCAGCCATTGACCGTCCATCCACGCCGGACACGCCGCTCGGCGTCTATCTGCATATTCCGTTTTGCCGCAAGCGCTGCCACTTCTGCTATTTCCGCGTCTATACGGACAAGGATTCTGCGGCGATCCGCGGCTACCTCGACGCGGCCATCAAGGAGATTTCCTGGTACGCGGACAAACCGTTCATTGGCGGGCGCAAACCGAACTTCATCTACTTCGGCGGCGGCACGCCCAGCTATCTGTCCGTCGAGCAGTTGAAATTTTTGACCGACGCGATGAAGGCGTGCCTGCCGTGGGACGAGGCCGAGGAGGTCGCCTTCGAGGCCGAGCCGGGCACGCTCACCGATCACAAGCTGAAGGCCATCCGCGAACTAGGCGTCACGCGTCTGAGCCTGGGCGTGGAAAATTTCGACGACCACATTCTCGAAATCAACGGCCGCGCCCACAAGAGCAAGGAGATCGCCCGCGCCTACGGTTACGCGCGCGAACTCGGCTTTCCGCAGATCAACATCGATCTCATCGCCGGCATGGTCGAGGAGACCGATGACAACTGGCGCGAGTGCATCCGGAAGACCATCGAACTCTCGCCCGACAGCGTGACGATTTACGAGATGGAGATTCCGTTCAACACGACCATCTACAAGGAAATGAAGGTCGCCGGCAAACTCGTCGCGCCCGTGGCGGATTGGGACACGAAGCGCGCGTGGGTCAATTACGGCTTCAACGAACTGGAAAAGGCCGGCTACACCATTTCGAGCGCCTACACCGCCATCAAGACGCCCGCGACGAAATTTGTCTATCGCGACAAGCTCTGGGTCGGCGCGGATTTGCTCGGCCTGGGCGTGGCCAGCTTCGGGCACATCGGTGGCGTGCATTATCAGAATCAGCACGACTTCGAGCCCTACATGCTGCGCGTCAATGCCGGTGAACTGCCCGTCTATCGCGCGCTCACCCCTACGTCGGAGGAGCGCTACATCCGCGAGTTCGTCCTCCAACTCAAGCTCGGCCACGTCAGCCGCGCCTACTTCGCGAAAAAATTCGGCGCCGATCCGGCGGCGCAATTTGCCCAGGCACTGCAAAGGCTCCAGGGCTGGGGCTTCCTCACCGTCGCGGGTGATCAGCTCAGATTAAACCGCGAGGGCCTGCTGCAAGTGGACCGCCTCCTGCACGAATTCTTCAAGCCGGAACACCGCAACGCGCGTTATGCCTAAAGCTTTGGCCAAGACAATTTCCACTCTCCCCGCTCGCTCGCTGCTGCATCCGCTGGATGATTTTTACGCGTGGGCCGGGCTGGCCCTGCCGGCGGTGGAGAAAATCGACGCACTGGCCATGCCGGAGCCGTACCGCTCGCTGCTCGCGCATGAGAGCGACATGACGAGCACGCTCGAAAAATTTCACGGCCACACGCTGCACATTCGCGTGCAGCGCAGCCGCCGCGAGCGGACGGCGGAGGGCCACGACGTGTATTGCCGCGAACTGGTGCTGCTGGCGGACGGACTGGAGCAGCCCGTGGAATTCGGCGCGATCCAGATGTTTCTCGACCGGTTTTCGGCAGCGGTGCAGGTGGAGATTCTGGCCGAGCATCATCCGCTCGGCGCCATCCTCAATGCCAGCGGCCTGAAATACACCAGCCGGCCGGCGGGCTTTTTGCGGTTCGCGTCCGACCCGTTCATCAACGGGCTGCTCCAGCTTTCCGGGGTGCAGATCCTCTACGGCCGGCGCAACACACTCTTCAACGCGGGGCATGAGCCGCTGGCCGAGATCATTGAAATCCTGCCGCCGATCCAGTCCTGAATTCTTTCACCCAAAACATGAACACCCCCACTGATTACGACGCCCTCATCATCGGGGCCGGGCCGGCCGGCAGCACCGCCGCCGCGCTCCTCGCCGAGCATGGCCATCGCGTGCTCGTGCTGGAGCGCGAAAAATTCCCACGCTACCACATCGGCGAATCGCTGGTGCCGTTCACCTACCAGCCGTTGCTGCGGCTGGGGCTGATTCCCAAAATGAAATCGTCCGCGTTCGTGCGGAAGTATTCCGTGCAGTTCGTTTCCGCGTCGGGCAAGGCGTCGCAGCCGTTTTACTTTTTCAACCGGTACGACCGCGAGACCGTCGCCCAGACCTGGCAGGTGCTGCGTTCCGAATTCGATCAAATGCTGATGGACAATGCCCGGGAAAAGGGCGCGCAGGTCATCGAGGAAATCACGGTGAAAGAATTGCTGCGCGAGAACGGCCGCGTGGTCGGGGCGCGGGCGCAGAAAAAATCCGGCGAGATCGCCGAGTTCCGCGCGCCGCTCACGCTGGACTGCACCGGCAAGGAATCCTTCTCCACCGTGCGCAACGGCTGGCGCGTGAAAGATCCGTATCTCAACAAAGTCGCCGTCTGGACGTATTATCAGGGGGCCAAACGTGATCCCGGCCTGGACGAGGGCACCACCACCGTGGCCTACGTGCCCGAGAAAGGCTGGTTCTGGTACATTCCCCAGCACCATGACATGGTCAGCGTCGGAGTCGTGGCCGAGGGGAAATATCTTTCGCGCGACGGCGTGAAATCACCGGCGGAAATTTTCCAGCGCGAGATCGGGCAGAATCTCTGGATCCAAGAGCATCTCGCGACGGGCCGCCAGACCGGCGAATACTTCCTGACCAGCGAGTTCTCCTACCACTCGAAGCATTGCGCGAGCGAGGGGCTGCTGCTCGTCGGTGACGCCTTCGCGTTCCTCGATCCGGTGTTCAGCAGCGGGGTGCTGCTCGCCCTCAAGAGCGGAGTGCTGGCGGCGGACGCCGTGCATGAGGCGATCGTCGCGCGCGATTTTTCGCCCGCCCGCTTCACCACCTATGCCACCACGCTGCGCACCGGCATCGAGAACATGCGCAAGCTGGTCTATGCGTTCTACGATCCGAACTTCAGCTTCCGCAAGGTCACGGACAAATATCCCGAGCTGGCCGGCGAACTCATCGACTGCCTGAGCGGCGACCTGAATAAGGATTATGCAAAACTGTGGAAGGCAATTGAGGAGTTTGCGCCCTTGCCGGCGGAACTGCCGGTGGGAATGCCGCTGGTGACTTCCAAGCCGGAATTGCGGGTGGCGTAGCGGCAGGCGGGACGCCCGCCGCTACGCCTGCTGTGATTGTTTCACCGCCTCCACGCAACGTCCGCAAATCGTGGGATGCGCGGCGTTTGTGCCCACGTCGGTTTCCCAATGCCAGCAGCGCTCGCACTTCTGGCCGCCGGCCTTATCCACCGCGGTCACGGGTTCGCCATCACCTTCGAGAATCATCTCGATTTGCGAGACGTTGAGCAGTTCGCGCAATGCTTCGAGATGAATCTTCCCTTCCACCAGCAACGGAGAGCCGCCGGTCAACACCAGCTTCGCATCGAGTGATTTGCCGATCGACTTGCCCTGCCGTGCTTTTTCCAGTTCCGGCAAAACCAGCTCGCGCAGTTGGAACAGGCCGGCCCAACTGCCCTGCTCCGCCTCCGAGCGGATCAGCGGGGCCGGCTGCCATTCGGCGAGGTGAACGAACTCGGCGGACTGGGCGGGAATGAACTCCCACGCCTCGTCGGTGGTATAAGCCAGGACGGGCGCAAGCATCTGGGTGAGGCCCGTCACCATGCGGTGCAGCGCGGTCTGCGTGGAGCGGCGGCGCGGGGAATTTGCGGCGTCGGTGTAGAGCCGGTCCTTCACCACGTCGTGATAAATCGACGACAGCTCGACAGCGGCAAACTGGCTGATCTTTTGATAGACGACGTGAAATTCATAGGCGTCGTAGGCCGCGATCACCCCGGCTTCGAGCTTAGCGAACTCACCGAGAATCCACCGGTCCAGTCCGGTCAGATCCCGGTCAGCCACGGCGTGGTGGGCCGGGTGAAAATCGTAAAGGTTCGAGAGTTGGTAGCGGAGCGCGTTGCGGATGCCGCGATACGTCTCAGCCACTTTGGCGATGCGCTCCTCGCTCACCACGATGTCGTTGCGATAATCCTGCGAGGCGACCCAGAGGCGCACCACATCCGCGCCGTATTTTTTGACGTAGGCCTCGGCGGTCTGCGGTTTCTCGTAGCCGGCCTGCTTGCTCTTGGAAATTTTTTCCCGGTCGGCATCGACCATGAAGCCGTGGGTGAGCACGGTCTTGAACGGGGCGACGCCATAGCCCGCGAGCGAGAGGAGGAGTGAGGACTGGAACCAGCCGCGATGTTGGTCGGAGCCTTCGAGATAAACGTCAGCCTGCCAGTTTAACGCGGAGTGCGGAGTGCGGAGTGCGGAATGGGAAAGCTCCGTCCGGCGCAACAAAACGGCGCGCGAGGAGGAACCCGAGTCGATCCAGACGTCGAGGGTGTCGTTGGATTTGGTGGCGGCTTCGGGGCCAGTCCAGTTTTTCGGTTTCACCAGCGCCCACAGTTCGGCGGCGGATTTTTCAAACCAAATGTTTGAGCCGTGCTGCTCGATCAGCCCGGCGGCGGCGCGGACGATTTGCGCGTTGAGAATGTCGTTACCCTGCGTGTCGTAGAACGCGGGGATCGGCACGCCCCAGGTGCGCTGGCGGGAGATGCACCAGTCTGGACGGGACTTCACGGCGGCTTCGATGCGGCTCTTGCCCCAGCCGGGAATCCAGTTCACACGGTCAATTTCGGCGAGCGCGGCGGCGCGGAAACTTTGTAGGACAGGCGTCGCGCCTGTCTCTAACTTTTCATTTTCAGATGGGGACAGGCGCGACGCCTGTCCTACGAGGTGATCAATCCTGATGAACCACTGGTTCATCGCGCGGAAAATCACCGGCGTCTTGCTGCGCCAGCAGTGCGGGTAGCTGTGATGATAATTCTCCTGATGCAGCAGCGCCTTGCGGACGCGCAGTTCGTGGAGCACGGCTTCGTTGGCGTCGCTCTTACCGTGCTTTTCGAGGATCGACTTGCCGATCATCTCGGCGGGCATCTGCTGGTCGGCGGGCAGATCGCCGGTGTGCGCGAGACAGCCGTCGTCATCGACGGGCGAGTAGATGGGCAGGCCGTTGGCGCGGCCGACACTGTAGTCTTCCAGGCCGTGGCCGGGCGCGATGTGGACGAAGCCCGTGCCGGTGCTGCTCTCGACGAAGTTGTCGCCGGCGAAAAGTTTTCCGGTGCGGTTGCAGAACGGGTGCTGGTATTCGAGCTGCGCGAGCTGGT
>CANMZY010000197.1:0-6419 GCA_947502425.1 Verrucomicrobiales bacterium | reverse complement strand
ACCACCGCAGGCGCATTCCGGCCCGGCCCCGCAGCACCGGTCTCCGACCCGGCCGGTCTTGAGTTTCGCCCGCCCGCCCGCCGGATCGGAGACCGGCGCTCCGCCGCAGCCGGGAGTTGGGCCTAATCCGGTTTGATGGACACCTTGGAGGCGGTGCGCTAAGACGAAAGCGCACTTCCTGATTGGCCAGGCTCCGGCGTTTGTGCCAAGACTCCTTCGTGCGCCAGTCCACCAAATACCAACCCGCCGCCCCGCGCCGATCCGCGTGGAGCGGCTTCCTCTGGTTGCTGGTGCTGCTCGGCGGGGGGTTGCTCGTTTGGATCTGGTTGAGTTTGGCCAAAACAACCTCCGCTGAAAAAATTCCGCCCGCAGTTCAGACGCCGCCCATTGCGCCCGCGCCGCTTCCGCCGCCTCCGCCCCCGCCGCCCACCAACCGCGTCATCGCCAACGTCCTCACCAACCGCCCCGCCGCCCCCGATCCGTTGCCCCGCCTCGAAACCGATCTCACCCCACGGCCCGTGCAATCCGTCTTCGAGGCCCAGATCGCCCTCGCGCGCCAGGGCATTTCCGCCGGCTCAATCGACGGCGCGATCGGCTCGCAGACCCGGGCCGCGCTGCGGGCCTGGCAGCATCGCGAAAATCTCTCCGTCACCGGCGAACTCGACGCCGCCACCAAGTCCGCGCTGCTTCTCACCCCGCCCGCTCTCACCAACTACACCGTCACCAGCGACGACCTCGCGCGCCTCCTTCCGCTCGGCGGCACCTGGCTGGAGAAATCCCAGCAGCCGCGTCTCGACTACGAAACTATCATCGAACTCCTTGCCGAAAAAGGTCGCGCCCATCCCAGCCTCATCCGCCGCCTCAACCCGTCACTCGACTGGACCAACGTGGTCGCCGGAGTCGTCGCGCAAATCCCCCTCGTCGAACCGCCGCCGGTGCGCGGTCGCGCCGCCTTCGTGAAAATATTTCTCGCGGAAAAAATTCTCGAAGCCTTCGACGACCAGAGCAACCTCGTCGCGCACTTCCCCTGCAGCATCGCGCAACGCGTCGAAAAGCGGCCCGTGGGCGAGCTGCACGTTGCCGTTCTGGCCCATAATCCGAACTACACCTTCAACCCTGCGGTGTTCCCCGAATCAGCCGAGGCCCGCCAGTTGGGCCGCAAACTCATCATCGCGCCCGGGCCGAACAACCCCGTCGGCGTCGCGTGGATCGGACTCGATCTGCCCGGCTACGGCATTCACGGCACGCCGCGCCCTGAGGACGTGGGCCGCACCGAATCCCACGGCTGCTTCCGGCTGGCCAACTGGAACGCCGAGTTTCTCCTCCGCCTGGTCAGCGTCGGCACGCCCGTGCTCGTCGAGCCTTGAACACTATTGCGTGAGCGCCAAATACAGTTTCCGATTGCAAAGTCAGGACCGCCGCCGCGTCCTGCCAGACAAGCTCATCATCGGCCGGTCTGAAACCGAGACCAGCTCGCACGTCCTCCTCACTCTCCTGGCCTGGCTCCTCTTCCACCGGGCGCGGCTGCAAATCGGCGTCAATCTCCATCACGACAACATCCCCTTCGTCCCCGACTTGGTGCAGCTCGACTACGCCCTCCAGCCCAAACTCTGGATCGAGTGCGGCGACTGCGGCGTGAACAAACTGAACAAGCTCGCCGTGAAAATGCCCGACGCGGAAATCTGGATCATGAAACCCTCGCTCGCCGACGCGGAACAACTCCACCGCGCCATGCACAAGGAAGACCTCCGCCGCGATCGTTATGGCCTGATCGCCTTCGACGCCGCGATGTTTGAGGAACTCCGCGGCCTGCTCCGTCCTCGCAACGATCTGCTCTGGGTCAGCGGCGAACTGGACGAGCCGAATCTGCAATTTGATTTTAACGGCCTCTGGTTCGACGCCCCGTTCACGGTGTTGAAATTCTGAGAACTGTGAGGAGCGGGGAAACATTCAACAACCAACATCGAACATCCAATGGCCGGCCCCCCGTTGGAGTTCACGCTTTAGCGTGTCCGGGCCGCCACCGCAGACAACCCAAAGGTTGAACTCCAACGAACGGCCCAACCGCGCGCACCTTGGAGGTTGGAGGTTGGATGTTTCCTTCCGAAAAACTGGCCGGCCAGCCCGCCCCCTGCCGCTATTGCCCGCTCGACAAGCCTGTCAACTGGTAATAGCATCACCCTCAATGAACGAACTCCACCACCACACCGCCGCGCACCCTCATGCCGCGTCCGGTTCGTTTAACGCGTTCAACGATTATCCGTCGTTGAATCACAGTTAGGCCACTTCACGCGTCATGCCAAAATCGGGCATCAAGATTGTTGCGGAGACACCCGGAGATGGCCCGGAGTTGAAGAAGGGCGACCGTGTGCGTTTGCGTTATGACATCCAGTTGAATCGCGGAGACTATCTTACCAGAGACCGTGATGACGTTTGGACTGTTGGAGACTGCGAGGCGGTTGCCGGTTTCAGATACGGGCTTGTGGGGCACGCTTCCGAAGGAAGCGCGCGAGCGAATCTTGGCGAACGTGTTTTGCGTGAAATGCCGCGACTCGGTGACGATCACCAAGTTCACGGGCGAGGAGCGCAAGGGTGATGTCTATTTGCAAGGATCGTGCGCCAGATGCGGGCATGAAGTCGTGCGCGTGGTGGAAACTTCGGAGCGGTATTCATCCATGAATTAGCCACCCCCTAAAATTGCCCATGGACCGCAGAGCTTTGGAATTTTATGAACGGACCGCTGCGGCGAGCTTCCGCTCGGAGAAGGCCGTGAACATCCGACGTGCTGTCCTGACCGGTTTCGCGCTGGCGCTGGCCGGTGCGCTTGCCGCCCCGGCGGCGGACGCGCCCGCATCACCTACGTACCGGGACTTCGACGTGCCGCCGCACAATTACCGCTCGCGCAGTCCGCGCGACCCCTTCTCCCGCATGATGGAGACGCTAGCGGGCGACCCGCGGCTGGATCGTTCGAGCGAAAAGGCGTTCCTGGTCAGTTTCCTGAAAATCCTTGGCGTACCGGCGGCGTCGCAAATGCTGGTGTTCTCCACGACTAGTCTGCAGTTGCAGTTCATCACGCCGGACAATCCGCGGGCGATTTATTTCAACGAGGACATCTACATCGGCTACATCCCCGGCGGGCGGATCGAAGTCGTGGCGCTAGACCCGGAGCTGGGCGCGATCTTTTACATCTTCGACATTCCACGCCAGCCGGGGCCGATCCGCTTCGAGCGCTCGGACCGTTGCATGAACTGTCACGCGGGCGAAGACACCGGGCATGTGCCGGGGCTGGTCATCAAATCGGTGGTGCCGGGGCCGGGCGGCGGCAGCCTGGATGCTTTTCGCGGCGGACGGAGCGGGCATGGGATTCCCTTCGCGGAGCGGTTCGGTGGATGGCATGTGACGGGGAGGCACGGCATTACGAATCACTGGGGCAATCTCACGGGCCGCTACGTGGCAGGCGAACTCAAGACCTTCCCCAATCCGCCGGCGTCCCGCTTCCCGTGGAGCAAGTATCCGGTTGCAACGAGCGACATCCTCCCGCATCTGCTCCACGAGCATCAGGCGGGCTTCGTCAATCGCGTGGTGGAGGCGGGTTACCGGGCGCGCACGGCGTTGTTCATCAGCGATGGAAAGCTGACACGGCCACAGGCCGCGGAACTGGACGAGCAGGCGCGTGGCATCGTGCGCTATCTGCTCTTCGCCGATGAAGCGGCGCTGCCAGCGGGCGGCGTGGAGCCCGACCCGGCCTACAAGGCCGATGTCCTGCGCGAGCGGCGCGCGACCGCAGACGGGCTGTCGCTGAAGGATCTCGATCTGACCACGCGCTTGTTCAAGCACCGTTGCAGCTACATGATTTATAGTCCGGTTTTCGAGGGGTTGCCGGGAGTGGTGAAGACGCGCATATACGAGCGGCTCCGCGAGGCGCTGGAGGAACGGAGCGGCACGAAGGATTTTGCACACCTGCCCGCGACGGAGAAGAAGGCCATTCGCTCCATCCTTAAGGCGACGCTGAAGGATTTGCCGGCGGAGTGGTGATGGGGCATACCGCCCGCGCCGGCGCGCTCCTCGCACCAAAAGTAAACGGGCGCCTGATGTTCTCGGGCGCCCGCGTGCGAAACGGAAAACCAGCGGAGATTATTTCTCCAGTGTCTGGCCGGCTTCCTTCCAGCCGGAGATGCCGGCGGACATGTGCTTCACGTTCTTGTAGCCGAGCTTGGTGGCGGCCTTGGCCGCGGCTTGGTAGGCTTGGCACTTCGGGCCGCCGCAATACGCCACGATGAGCGCGTCCTTGTCGGAGGGGAGCTTGGAGGCGAGGTCGCCCTTGATGGCCGCGTAGTCGAGGGCACCCGGCACATGGCCCTTCTTGAAGGACTCGCTGCCGTTGACGTCAATGATGACCGCCTTCTTGGTCTTGGTGAGTTCGTTGACTTCCTTGACGCTGATGTCGGCGAATTCGCCGGCGAACGCCGAGACCGCAATGGCCGCGATGGCCAGAACCGCGATGAGTTTTTTCATGTTGATATGGTTGCTGTTTTATTTGGTCCGAATTTCCAAGCCTCACCGCGAGGCTGGCCATCCGTTCAGACCTGTTTCCGGAGGCCAGAATCATAGGTTTGACTGACATCGGGCGGGGATATTCAAGCCGGACTGCCCCGCGCGACAGGAGATGGATGCGGGACCGGTCGGCCGCGAAGCCAGGTAGGGCTGGTCAAGGTGAACTACTGATTGCCATTTTCCAAGCGCCAGAGGACGTGTTCGGTGCGGTCGCCGCCGATGCCGAAGTTCGCGGCCTTGAGGGGAGCCCAATTCTTTTCCCAGACGGCCTTGCCCTTGCCGTCCCAACCGTGGGTGATCGAGTCGCCGAGGAAGACGAGCTGCGCTTCGCCCTGCTTCGAGATGACATTGAAGGATTCATGGCGCTTCTCCGTGCCGGGGTGGAGCACCGGCTGGATGGCGTAGTTGGTCGCGGCCGAAGCGGCGACGAGGGACGCCACGAGGGCGACGAGGGGGGCAAGGCGGGTCTTCATGGGGGTAAGCGCACTCTGCCCTCCCCCTTACGGCTGGCAAGCCCGTGCCGCCTGATCAGGCCGGCCCCGGGAACATCCCACGGGCCAAAGCCACGCAGACCACCAAAAGCATCGCCAACCAGGCTCCGGAAAGGATGCACACGGCCCACGCCGCCCGTCGCTCCCACCTCGGGGCATCCTCCAGCGTCCGCAGACAAAGGAATGCGACCGACGAGAGAAAGGCGACCGGCACGGCGACGAAGCTCTGGAGCAGATGCACCGGTCGCTGGCTCCAGCCGAAGGCCTCGGCCACCAAGACCCAGGGGATGCAAGCGACCACGACCACCGCCGCGCCGATGAAGACAATCCGGACCAGACGGCGCCATGAACAGCTGATGAGCATACCCCATCTTCGGTGAAGGCAACCGGCTCCGCAAGTCTGGCGACCGAGTGTTCCGTTTATCCTAATCCGCCTAAACATTGGCTTTTCCAAGGAGCCCCGATTTTTTCCTTACAATGACCGGACCTGCTCTCATCGTCAGAATCATGACTAAGTCGCTTAAACTCACGCTCGCTGGCCAGCTCCTCTCGGCCGTGCTCGCCTACGTGCTGACCCGGCCGCAGAGCCAGCCGACCTGGGACGGCACCGCCCTGCTGGCGCGCGCCGAGCAATCGCTCGAAGGCTTGCCGACCAAGGAAGCGGCCGAAATCCGTGCCCTCCTCGTGAGCACCGGGCCCAACTACTGATAGGAATTTGCTTTTGGACGCTCCGCGGTTCAGGGAGAATCGCGCAGGGTTCATTGCGGCCACCCTGCGCTTCACCATTCCGATCCCCACCGGGAAAACCCCTCGCTAAACCTCCGCAATATCCCTCCACAACAGCTCAAGGTCGGGGTCGTCCACGGCCAGCACTGGAGAAAGTTTTCCGAAACTTGTCGGCGCGCCCGTGTCGAACAGGAAACTTCCCTTTGGAAGAGCGATGAACAAATGGCCCTTCTCCAAAACGAGCGGATAGAGTCGCTTAATTACTCCTGATAGCGGGCTTCCAGGGCCTTGGCGGTTTCGCGGAGGCGGCTGGCCAAGGCCTGCGGGCGGACCACGGTGGCGTGCGTGCCCCAGCTCAGGACCCAGCGCTCGGCTTCCTCAATGCTGTTCAAGCGCAGGCGCAACCGGAGCTGGCGTCGTGGCAGTTCGGTGATTTCCTGGCTGGCGTGCCATTTCCGGCCCCGGATCAGGTCAGCGCCCCATGAATCGAAATCCACCACCACTTCGTAATCGTCCGTGCCCTTGAATACGGCCAGGCTGCCTTTCAGGTATTCGCTCAGGTTGAATTTCTTGGGGATGGTGAAGCGCTCGGTCGTGATTTCCGGAGCTTTCAGGCGTGGCAGGGCAAACGTGCGCATGGCCTGGCGT
>CANMZY010000196.1:0-6421 GCA_947502425.1 Verrucomicrobiales bacterium | reverse complement strand
AGTTCAGACTTCTTCGCTTCGAGCAGTTGGGACGCCTTGCTCAAGATGCGCCCGCGCGCCACGGAGGTCATGGCTGCCCAGCCTGCAAACGCCGCCTGCGCAGCCGCCACCGCCGCGGCAGTTTCCACCTGACCGCTCTGCTGATAGCTCGCGACGGCTTCGCGCGTGTCCGCCGGATTCTGGTTCGTGAAAGTTTTGCCCGAGGCGGCGGAGATCCATTCGCCGCCGATGAAATTTTGGTAGGTTCGCATGTGATGTTTTTGTTGAGGCGCAAAGTTAAAGGAAACGGGCGCGGGCGGTAAGGAGTTTTTCAGGCCGCGGCTTCGGCCACGCGACGCAAGTAATCGAACGAATACAGTCCGGTGGTGTGGCCGTCGGCCCAGACCGGCTGGATGGCGTAGCCGCCGACGTTGGCGATGCGGAGGAGTTGGACGGACAGCGGCGTGAGCGGTTGGTCCGGGTTCTTGTAAAGATTGCCGAGGATGTCGGTCTCGCCTTTGCAGCCGGCGCAGGGGCAGGCGCGGCGCAGAATTTCGAGCCGGATGAAGCTCTCCACGCCATCGTTCCACTTAATGGCCAGTTCATCGCCGATGGTCTGAATGTCGGTTGGTCGCATCGCGCGAACATAATCCGCCGCGCCCCGCGTCTCCAAACGAAATCGCCTAGAAACACGGTGAGGCGGTGCGTCCTGGCGGTATTGTCGCGCCACCGTGGCGGAACTCCAAACACGAGCTGGGTCACGATGCCCGCGCCTGTCGGGCGCGGGGTCGCTGAAAAATTTGTTTCATCAATGAAATAGAGTCTCACCTAATATAATTACTTGACTCAAAAACTCCGCTCCGTATTTTGTCACGGTGATGACCGCAAATAATTCGTGGCGGATGCGCCGGCTGGCCGGGCTGCTGGCCGGGGCGGTTTCAGCGGCGGGCGCGGCGGACAAGTCGCCCTACCACCTGTTCAATCCGGTGCCGTCGGCCTGGCTGCGCGAGATGAGCACCGACCGGCCCGACAAGACGGAAAGCCCCTACACGGTGGATGCCGGGCATTTTCAGGTGGAGGCGGACCTGGTGAACTATTCCTACGACGTGCACAATGTCGCGCGCGACCACACCCTCACGGAGAGCTTCGCCCTCACGCCGCTTAACTTGAAGATGGGCCTGTGCAACCGCGTGGATCTGCAACTGGTGCTACCGCTCTACACCGCGGTGCGCACCCGCGACCGCGCCGTCGGCACGGTGCAAAAAAGCCGCGGCTTCGGCGACGTGCTGGCCCGCGTGAAATGGAACCTCTGGGGCAACGACGGCGGGGACACGGCGTTTGCGCTCATGCCGTATGTGAAGTTTCCCACCGCGGGCCGGACTCTCGGCAACGGCGCGGTGGAAGGCGGCCTGATCCTTCCGCTCGCCGTCGCGCTGCCGCGCGGTTGGGGGATGGGCCTGATGACGCAGCTCGATCTCAATGAGGACGCGGACGGCAGCGGTCATCATCCCGAATGGATCAACACCGTCACCTTCTCGCACGACATCGTGGGCGACCTGGCCGGCTTCGTGGAATTTTTCAGTTCCGTCAGCAGCGACCGGGGCGCGCAATGGATTGGCACGGTGGACCTGGGCCTGACCTACGGTTTCACTAGGAACATCCAGCTCGATGCCGGCGTCAACATCGGCGTGACGCGCTCGGCGGATGATTGGAACCCATTTTTGGGAATCTCCTTCCGTTTTTAACGCGTGAGCACTCCTGAAACTTTTCCTCCGCCCGAAGAAAAATCGTGGCGGCTCGCGAGTGACACGCCGAGCCTACCCGAAGTTCACGCGACCATTCCCGTGCCGAAACATTACAGTTTCTGGCGCAAGATGCTCGCCTTCTCCGGGCCGGGCTATCTCGTGGCCGTCGGCTACATGGATCCGGGCAATTGGGCCACGGATCTGGCCGGAGGTTCGCAGTTTGGCTACACGCTGTTGAGCGTGATCCTCATCTCCAACCTGATGGCAATCCTGCTTCAATCCCTGTGCGCCAAACTGGGCATTGTCACCGGGCGGGATCTGGCGCAGGCCTGCCGGGACCATTACTCCAAGCCTGTGTCCATCGTGCTCTGGTTGCTCTGTGAAGCGGCCATCTGTGCCTGTGATCTTGCGGAAGTGGTCGGCTCGGCCATCGCGCTGAACCTGCTCTTCGGGATTCCGCTGGTCTGGGGCGTGTGCATCACCGCGCTCGACGTGCTGGTGGTGATGTTTCTTCAGAACAAGGGTTTTCGCTACATCGAGGCGCTGGTCGTGACACTCATCCTCACCATCGGCTCGTGTTTCCTGGCGGAAATCATTTTCTCCAAGCCCAGCGTCGTGGCCGTGCTCGGCGGCTTCGCGCCCAAGTTTGAAATCGTCTCCAACCCGAAGATGCTTTTCATCGCCATGGGCATCCTCGGCGCCACGGTCATGCCGCACAATCTCTACCTCCACTCGTCCATCGTGCAGACCCGCAAGTACGAGCAAACCTCCGCGGGCAAAAAGGAAGCCATCAAGTTCGCAACCATCGACTCGACCGTGGCGCTGATGTTCGCGCTCTTCATCAACGCCGCCATCCTCATTGTCTCCGCCGCGACCTTCCACGGCACCACGCACGACGTCGCGGAAATCCAGGATGCACACAAACTGCTCTCGCCCGTGCTGGGTGTGGGCATCGCGAGCACGCTCTTCGCCGTGGCCCTGCTCGCTTCAGGCCAGAATTCCACGCTCACCGGCACGCTCGCCGGGCAGATCGTGATGGAGGGTTTCCTGAAAATTCGCCTGCGCCCCTGGCTGCGCCGGCTCATCACGCGGCTCATCGCCATCGTTCCCGCCGTCATTGTCACCGCCATCTACGGGGAGAGCAAGACGACCGACATGCTCGTTCTGAGCCAGGTGATCTTGAGCCTGCAACTGCCTTTTGCCGTCGTCCCGCTCGTGCTCTTCACCAGTGACCGGCGCAAGATGGGTGAGTTTGCCAGCCCGCTCTGGGTGAAAGTGCTGGCTTGGGTAACCGCCACCATCATCATCGTCCTCAACGTGAAACTCCTCGCCGACACCTTTGGCCTCACCGCGTGGTTGACGGGCGGGAAGTAGGAAAGGAAACTCCATGAGCACTCGTGCCAAACCGTACGCCGGCATCGCCGATAGTCACGCTCCACACATCACGTCCCATGTATCGCAAAATTCTTGTCGCCCTCGAAAATGGCCCCGCCGACCGGACCCTCCTGCCGCACATCGAGCAGTTGGCCCGCCTGCTGAAATCGAGCCTGCATCTGGTGCATGTCGCCGACGGCTGGGCGGCGCGGCATTTCGAGAAGCTCAAGCTGGCCGAGTCCGAAGAGATGAAAGGCGACCGGGACTATCTCGAAACCGCCGCCGCCAAACTGCGCGCCGCCGGGCTGGAGGTGACCGTGGAACTAGCGCTCGGTGATCCGCCGTCGGAAATATTGCGCGTCGCCGCAGACGCGCAGTGCGATTTGATCGCCATGACTTCGCACGGACACCGGCTGATCGGGGACATCATTCACGGCAGCACCATCGACGCGGTTCGACACAAGGCACTCGTGCCATTGCTGGTGGTGCGTGCGGCGGCGTGATTTTTCTCAGCCCGGACGGTGCGGCTACCACCCGACCGATCACAGCATTTCCAACACGCGATGGAGCTCCGCGTCGGTGTTGTAAAAGTGCGGGGAGAGGCGCAGATAATTTTGCCCCGCCCGGTCGTGGCGCAGCGAGGTGATGATGTTCGCCGCCTCCAGCTTCTGGTGCAGCGCGGCGAGGTCGGTGCCGGGCTGGAAGAAGGTCACGATGCCGCTGGCGTTCTCCGGCGGCGCGGCCGGTTGCAGGACAATGTAGCCCTTGGCCTGCAACGCGGGCACGAGCCAGGCGCGTTTTCGCAGCAGTTCGGCGGCGATGTTTTCCACGCCCACTTCCAGCAGCAGCTCCATCGCCGTGTGCAGGCCGACGAGGCCGAGCAGGTTGTCCGAGCCGGCCTCGTAACGTTTCGCGCTGGGCGCGTAGGTGATGTTGTCCTGCGCCACAAAATTCGGGCAGCGCACGTTGTTCCAGCCGAGGATCGGCGGGCGCAGATGTTCCTGCACGCTTTTGCGGACGTAAAATATTCCCGCCGCGCAGGGGCCGAGCATCCATTTGTGCGAGTCAGCGGCGAGGAAATCGACGTGTTCGACCGTGGTCGGGAACGCGCCGACAGTCTGGATGGCGTCGAGGCAGAAGAGGACGCCGCGTTCGCGCAGGTATTTTCCGATGGCCGGGAGGTTGACGCGCCAGCCGCTGACGAAATGGCACGAGGCGAGGGCGACGAGGCGGGTTTCCTCATCGACCTGGCCCATCACATCCACGGCGCGGATTTTCCCCAGCTCGCGCACGTTCATCAGCCGCACCTGCACGCCCTGCTCCGCGAGCGCCATCCACGGATAAACATTCGCGGGATAATCGTCGTGGTAGATGAGGACGTTGCAGCCCTTGCGGAAGGAAAGCCCGCCGGCGACGTAGCTCAACGCCAGCGAGGTCGGCCCGACGAAGGCGATCTCGTCCGACTGCGCGCCGATGAGCCGGGCGGCGAGCGCGCGGGTCTGCTGGATTTCAAAGTGCGGCAGGAGCGTCTCCTGGTCGCCGAGCGTGCAGGTCATCGCGTAGTGGGCGACGCGCTCGGCCACGCGGCGGGGTAGGGGGCAGACGCCGGCGTGGGCGAGAAAAATCTTTTCGCGCGTCACGGGGAATTCGTGCTGGCGCAGCTCTTCGTTGGCGTGCAGTTCGGCAATCGTCATGGTGCCATTTTAGTCCCGTCGTCGATCATTTGAAAATAGCCGATGTAAAAAGAAATCACCTGCCAGGCGACCAGCAGCATGACCGCGCCGATGAGCGCGCCGCAGGCGAGCATGACGAAGGTTTTGAGTTTGCGCGCGCCTTGCTCGGCGAAATAAACCCGCGCGCGGAGCAGGGACTCGTCGAGTTTGCCGCTCACTTCGCCGGTGTGGTAGAGGCTGGAGAATTCGTCTGGAAAAATGCCGCTGGCGCTGACGGATTCGGCGGGGGTCTGGCCGGCGAGCCAGAGCGGTTTCACGCGCCGGACAAACCGCCGGAGGCCGGGCGAACCGCTGGCCGTGGCCGCGAGTTCCCAGGCCTCGATGATGGTCACGCCCGCGCTGATCAGGGCCTCGAGCGCCGCCGAAAGCCGCGAGAGCGCGAGGCTGCGCCGCGCCGTGCCGAGCAGCGGGACGCGCTGCAGCAGTTGCTCCAGGGTCGCGCGCCAGTTTTCCCCGCCGGCATTGCTGGCGAGGATCAGCAGGGCCGCCCCGCCGTAGAGCGGCGCGAACACGGAGAGTTTTTGCAGCAGGAACGCGAAGACTTCGCCCTGGAGAATCAGGCCGGTGAACCGGGAGATGGGGAAAAGGAGGAGCGCGATGTGCAGGACGAAGACCGGATAGGCGAGGCTGGCCAGCGCGGTGCGGACCAGTTGGGCGCGCTCGTGGTAGTGGGCGGAGAGGAGCTTGAAACAATCGGGCAGCCGCCCGCTCTGGTCGCCGGCTTGGAGCAGCGCGACGTCGAACGGCGAGATCCAGGTTCCGGAGCGCGGCATGGCGTCGCTGAAGGTGTGGCCGGCGGTGAGCTGATGGATGAGCTCGGCGAGCGGCGTGCGCATGGAGGCACGCGGGGGATTGCGCTGCATCATTTGCAGCGCAGGGATCAGCCCGATGCCGGCGGTGGTGAGTTGGCCGAGTTGATGGTAAAGCTCGGCGCGGTTTTCAAGCTGGGCGGGCGTGACGAGCAGAGGCATATCGCCCGCGCGGCGCGGATCAGCCCGTGACGCGGTCGAGACTGGCCTTCAAGTCGCGCTTGTTTCTCCCGCCCACGATCTGTTCGGCCACCTGGCCGTTTTTGAAGATGAGAAATGTGGGGATGGCGCGGATGCCATACTCGGTGGCGAGGCTTTGGAAGTCGTCAATGTTGACCTTGCCGATGGTGACCTTGCCTTGGTATTCGCTGGCGAGTTCGTCGAGGACGGGCGCGATCATCTTGCAAGGCCCGCACCATTCCGCCCAGAAATCGACGAGGACCGGGATGGGGGATTGGAGCACAGCCTCGGGAAAATTGGCGTCGGTGAGTGTGACAATGTTGGCGTCGGCCATAGAAAAGCTTTCGGGTTGTGAAGAGATTATTCCAGCTTGTACGGGCCGTACATGATGAGGGCCACGCTGACCACGGCGGCGATGGTGACGATCATGACCAGCACGGCCAGCACGGTGTCGAACACGCTGACTTTGCGGCCAGCCTTGGGGGCGGACGCGGCGGTCTGGGTCTGAGCGGTGGGCCGGGCGACGGGGGCCGGAGCTGATCGGGCGACCGTTGTGCCGGGCGCGGCGGGCGGTGGACGCGGCGGCGGCGGGGCCGAGGTC
>CANMZY010000195.1:0-6452 GCA_947502425.1 Verrucomicrobiales bacterium | reverse complement strand
CCGCCTCGGCGGAGGCCGCGACGCGGACGGTCAACGTGTGGTGAGGGTGGCGCGCGGAGACATTTGATAGTTTCATCCCAAACTAAAATGGCCCGGCGGGTGCTTGGTGTCTAGCAAAAACTTTTCAGCCTCATCCCCAATCACTTCCCCCTCAAAAAAATTAAACCCTGCCCTTGCGGGGCGCGCGACGGCGTTTCCCGTTTACTCCGTGCCGGCGCGCTGCTAGCGTGCGCGGATGTCTGAAATCGTCAACTACGTCAACCACGGCGCCGCGCAGATCACGCCGGCCATCGTCGAAAAAGTTTTGCGCCACCTGCCGCTCTGGAAGGTCGAGTTTACCCAGATCAACGCTCCGAAATTTCCGCACCTGGTCGATCAGTTGGAATTTCTGGCCGACGCCGTCGAGGACTCCGCCGAGGGCGTGTACAAGGAACTGCCCTACTTCGCCCTGGCCGAGGCCGTCTTCGCCCTGACCTGCGCCCACCGCCAGACCAATCTCATTCCGGCCAT
The DNA here is from genome assembly GCA_947502425.1 of Verrucomicrobiales bacterium. Taxonomy (GTDB): domain Bacteria; phylum Verrucomicrobiota; class Verrucomicrobiia; order Limisphaerales; family SIBH01; genus SIBH01. The sequence continues at coordinate 5,942 of CANMZY010000195.1, read as the reverse complement.
CATTCCCGAACTCGCCGGGGCGGATGACTCCAGCATCGTGCGCGCGGTCCTCATCCAAAACGAGAAGGCCTTCGACAAATACGCCACTTCGCAGGGGATCAACTGGTCGAGCATCACCAGCAAACCCTGAGCGGCCGCAGCCGCCGGATCACGCCAGCCCGTCGCGGATCTGCCCCGCCAGTTCCTCCGCCGGATACGTCCAGATTTCCGCCAGCGTCGGATGATAGTGCGGCATCATGGCCAGTTCCCGCACGGACATGCGCTTGAACATGGCGGCCACGATTTCATGGATCAATTCGCCGCCCACCGGGCCGACGCATGCGCCACCGAGAATTTCTCCCGTCGCCGGATCGCAGAGCAGCTTCACGAAACCATCCTTCGCCTCCATGATGAGCGACTTGCCGTGGTCGTTGAATGGATAACTCGCGACGAGCACGGGAATGTTTTGCGCCGCCGCCGCCTTTTCCGTGAGGCCGACCGTCGCGACCTGCGGCTCGGTGAAGACGACGCTGATGAGCAGCCGGTCATCGAGCGTGCGGCGCGCGTGCGGCCGGGCAAGATTGTGCGCGGCGGTCTCGCCCTGCTGGATGGCGATGTGGACGATCTCGTGCGGGCCGGTGCAGTCGCCCGCCGCATAGATGTGCGGCACGCTCGTCTGCATGAAACGGTCGGCCACGATGCGGCCGGCCTCGGTGGCGACGCCAGCGTGTTCGAGTCCGAGCGACGCGGTGCTGGGCGAACGGCCCAGGGCGAAGAGGATTTCCTCGGCGGCCACGCGCACCGTTTTGCCTTCGTGCTCGAAGGAAACTTCCTTCATCGCTCCGTCCCGCCGCGCCCCGAGCAGTTTCGTGCCGGTGAAAACGGTCATGCCCTCGCGGCGGAAAACTTTCTCCACCTCCCGCGCCGCGTCCGTGTCGAACTCCTTCAAAATCGTTTCACTCCGCTGGAGCAGCGTCACCTGCACCCCGAAGCGCGCGAAGAGCTGCGCGAACTCCACCGCCACCGCGCCACCGCCCAGGACGATGAGCGAGCGTGGCAGCCGGGTCAGCGCGAGCGCGTCGTCGCTGGTGAGATAGTCGAGGTCGGGCAGTTCGGGCCAGGGCGGCGGCGCGACCACCGAGCCGGTGGCGAGGATGAAATGCGCGGCGGTCAGCGTGGCGCCGTCGCTCAAGGCCAGCGTGTGCGCGTCGGTGAACCGCGCCTGGGCGCGGATGAACTGGAACTTTCCCCCGGCAAGCTGTTGCCGGCGGTAATCGGCAAACTCCCGGATGAGGGAATTCTTCCGATCCAGGACGCGCGCGAAATCAAAGCCCACTTCGCGCGTCTGTACGCCCCACGTCGCCGCGTGGCGCGCGAGGTGCAGGACTTCGCCCGCGTAGAGCAGCGCCTTGGTCGGCATGCAGCCGCGCAGGATGCACAGCCCGCCGACCTCCGCGCCGCCTTCGAGGATCACGGTGCGCAACCCCGCGTCTGCCGCCGTGCGCGCCGCCGCGTAGCCGCCGCTGCCCCCGCCGATGACCGCCACGTCGCAGTCGAAATTTTTTGGAGCCTGGCTCATGGCGGGAGCATGGGGAACGGCGGCGCGGCTGACAAGACGCGCCCGGTGGGAATTCTCCCAACCCCACCGCCGCGCCGGTGAAGGTGCGGCTGATTTCGGAGCCTCCTCACGCGGCCGTCTTCACCCAGCGCCGGGCCTTGCCTTCAAAGCGCGGCAGGCTTCCCGCCGCGACCAGCGTCACCGGCACGCGCAGCGTGAGCGCGGCCTCGAACAGCTTCTCCAGTTTCTCCGCCAGCCCGCCGGCCTCCGCGCCCGGCCCGGCCTCCACGCGCACGGAAATTTCCGTCAAGGCCCGCGCCGTGCTGATGTTCACCTGATACTCCGCCCCGCCCCCGCCCCGGATGATCTCCTCCACCGCACCCGGATAAATGTTCACGCCCCGCACCACCACCATGTCGTCGGTGCGTCCGAGAATGCCACCTTCCAACGCCAGTTCGTGCCGTCCACATTCGCAGGCCGTTTCCACGGCGGGCCGCACCAGGTCGCCGGTGCGATAGCGCAGCAGCGGCGAACCGGCGCGGGCGAGCGTGGTCAATACCAGTTCGCCGATTGCGCCCGGCGCGACGGCCCGGCCGCTGGCGGGATCAATCACCTCGGCCACAAAAGCGTCCTCCATCACATGCAGCACGCCCGGCCGCGCGGGACATTCGTAGGTGACCGGCCCGGTCTCGGTCATGCCGTGGTGATCATAAACCCGCGCGCCGGGCCAGAGCTGCTCCAGCCGCGCGCGGGTGGCGGGAATGCTGCCGCCCGGTTCGCCGGCCACGTTCAGCAGCCGCACCGATGACTGCGCGAGATCGATTTTTTCCGCCCGCGCGACTTCCGCGAGATGCAGCGCGTAACTGGGCGTGCAGCACAGCACCGTGGCGCGATGCTCCAGGATGGCCCGCAGCCGGGCCGCGCTACTCATCCCGCCGCCCGGCAGGCACAGGCAGCCCATCCGCACCGCCGACTCGAACGCCGTCCAGAAGCCCAGAAACGGCCCGAACGAGAACGAGAAAAAAATCCGGTCCGCGCCGGTCGTGCCGCCGATGCGGTGAACCCGCTCCCAGCTCTGCAACATTCGCTCCCAGCTTTCCGTCGTGTCGAGCCAGCGCAACGGCGCGCCCGTGCTGCCGCTGGTCTGATGGCAGCGCGTGTAGCGGTCGGGCGCGTAGGTGAGGTTGGTGCCGTAGGGCGGCGTCGTGCGCTGGTCCTCCGCCAGTTCGGGCTTGGTGGTGAACGGGACGAGTTCCGAGAACACTTCCAGATCGGGGATTTTGTAAGGCAGATGAACTTCAGCAAGCTTGCACGTGTAAAAGGAATTCCTCCCGGCCAGCGCCGGCAGGAGTGCGTTCAACTGGTCGAGTTGGCCGGTGACGAGGGCCAGCCGTTTGGGAAAAGCACCGGTGGGAGGCATGGCATCAACGTCCGGTGGGGGCGGGCGAAGACTGGACGACGGCCGACGGATTGGCGGGCGGGGCGGGCTTCGGATCCTTGTAGAGCGAGACGAGGCAGCCGCCCGCCGCCGCCAGCAGGATGCCGAGGAAAAATTGCGGCCGGAGCGAGGCGAGGCCGCCGGCCGGCGGATGCAGCCAGAGCGCGAACAAGGCGTTCACCACCGGCGCGCCGGCGAAGATGATGGACATGACCACCGTGGGCGTGCCCTTGGCGCCGAACGCGAGCAGCACACAAAATGCGCCGATCGCGCCGAGGATGCCGGCGAAGAGTGACAGGCCCATGCCCTTGGCGGGGAAGCTCCACTCCGCCTTGCGCATCAGCAGCAGCACCAGCGGCGCGAGGACGGCGGTCAGGAAGTAGGCGAGACCGACGAAGAGAAACGCCTTGTAGCGGCCGTTGACCTTGTCGGCCATGGCCAACTGGCCCTGGTGCAGATAAATTCCGTACAGCCCCCACGACACCACCGTCATCAAGGCAAACATCAGCCAGTTCATATTTTTAATTCCTAAAGTTTCACGCAGCGGGACGGAGCGTAGCGGCGGGCAAACTTTACATCAATCCGTTTGTCGCCGATGTTTCGGCTCGAAATTAAACGCCCGCCCATGAAAACTTTTCTCCTCCCGCTGCTGCTGGCCGCGTTCGCGCTGGGCGGCTGCGCGACCAGCAGCGTTGATTCCCGCCGGACCGAACGCCGCGCCGCCTTTGACGCGCTGCCGCCTGAAACCAAATCCGCTGTGGACCAGGGCCAGGTCAAGGTCGGCATGAGCATGGACGCCGTGTAAATCGCGTGGGGCGCGCCCGCGCAAATCCTCGCCGGGGAATCCGACCTCGGCACCGCCATGCACGAGCATCGTTACTGGGCCTACCGTTACAGCCCGGCCCGCCGCCGCTCCTACGCGGGGCCGTATCTGGAATACGAATATTATCCGCGGCACTACCCGCGCGCCGAGGTGGTTTTTGAAAACGCCGTCGTCAAAAGCTGGCGCCACGTCACCTCGCCTCGTTGACCCGGCCGGCCAGGGCCTGCTCCGCCGCCCGCAGCGCGCCGACCGTGAAGATCATCGGATAGAGCCGCTCGTGGTACCACAGCTTCGCAAAGTAAAAGCCGATCGGCGCCGGCTGCGTCCATCCGCCTGACTCCACGCGCGCCACCAGCCACGACGCGCCACGCGCCACGGCGTCGCGAACCGGCGCCCGCAAAATTTCCTGGTTCGCGCCGGACACAAGCAGCCACGCCAGCGCCTCGACCGCCAGCGCGGTTTCCTCCACCGACGCCGGGCCGCGCGGGCAACCACCCCAGCCACCATCCTCGTTCTGCGCGGCGACCAGCCAGCCCGCGGCGCGGGCCGCGGCGGAATCACTTTCCGGGCCGCGGATGTCCGCGAGGGCGCGGAGCACGCGGGCCGTGCCGTAAGTTGGATTTTCCTCGCGCGGCTCGAATTGATTTCCAAACCAGAGCGGCGTCCAAGAGCCGTCGTCGCGCTGGGTGCGGCCGAGAAATTTTAACGCGCGTCCGGCGGCCCGGGCGACGCGCGTTTGCAGCCCGCGCGGCAACTCCTCGCGCCACGCCGCCCACGCGCGGATCGCGTGGGCTGTGATGTCCGCGCTGCTGCGGTCGAAGGGCAGCGCGCCCCAGCCGCGACAAAATGTCGGGACGCCCCCGTCGCGATTCTGCACGCCCAGCAACCAGCGCACGCCCGCAACGGCCGCCGCGCTCACCTCTTCATTCCGCACTCCGCATTCCGCACTCCGCATTCGAGCCAGCGCCAGCAGCGCGCCGCTCGTGTCGTCCGCGTCCGGCACGCCGCCGGGCAGATCCGTCCACGCCCAGCCGCCGGGCGCGGCGTGCGTGTAGGGATGCTCCGCCATGTGCTGCTGGGCGAGGAGCCAGTCGCGGATGGCGGATGAGTTCGGGGCGGCTGCCTGCGGCAGTGCGTCCATCGCCAGCGTCGTGCACCACGTCGAGAGATTCGTGTCGATGGGCCAGCTTCCGTCGGCGCGCTGGGACTGGAGCAGGAACTCCAGCCCGCGCCGCGTGACGGGATGATCCGCCTCGCCGCTGGCCGCTAGGCTCATCGTGACGAAGCTCGTCAACGGCGTAGCCTCGAGAAAGCCGCCGTTGGAGGGCTGAATCTTGGTCAGCACCCGCAAGGTTTTTTTACGAACCGCCTGCCGGATCAGACGCGCGAAGGGATGGCGCGACGGCGCGTGAACGTGCCGCGCCAGGCCGATGGCGATGAGCGCGGGCAGCGCGTAGCTCACCACCGGCAGGCGCAACACCGCGAAAAACTGATGCGGCAGCGCCGCCAGTTCAAACGGCAGCGGAATGACCTGACGCCACGCCGCGCGCCCCGCGCCGAGCCGTCCGGCTAGCGCGCACATCGTGAGAATCGGCACGGAGAACGTCCGGTCCCGGCCGTAGCGCGCGATGATGGCGGCGGCGAGCGAGGCATGGGGAACGCGGAGTGCGGAGTGGGGGGTGCGGAGTGGGGGATCGGGCCGCACGGGCTGTCCTTGGCCGGCCGCCGGTTCGCACTCAGCCGGCGGCGCGCACGGGGTGACGCGCCCCACCTCACGCTGGATCCATCGCTCCGCCTTTGGCACCGTCCCGGCAAAGATTTCATCCGCGTCCGCCGCGCCGAAGGCCGCCCAGCCGAGCGTGGTGGTGCTGAGGTTGCTCAGGCTGCTCGTGGTGTCGCCCCAGCCGCCGTCGGCGTTCTGATTTTGCGCGAGCCAGTGCAAGCCGGCGTGGATGGCGGCGGCGGGATCGGAGCCGGCGGCTGGAAATTGCGCGCCGTGCCGCCACGCGAGCGCGAGCGCCGTGACCGCCGTGGCGGTGGAGAGCGCGCTGCGGGAAAGTTCGCCGGGCCAATGGCCCGCCGGCGCGCGCGCGGCGGACAACGCGGCGGCGGCCTGGGTCAGCGCAGCGCGGAGACGGCCGGCG
>CANMZY010000194.1:0-6458 GCA_947502425.1 Verrucomicrobiales bacterium | reverse complement strand
TTCCTTGGCGCGCGCTTCGGCGGTAGCGAGGCGGTTGGTCAGCGTGGCCAGTTGGGCTTCCATGTCCCGGGTGGGCGCGCGGAGCAGTGGCACGGCGTTGCCCTTGCCGCCGTCCATGCCGTTTTCTGGGACGCCGTTGAAGAAAGCGTAGAGCCGGTAGTAATCCCGCTGCGCGATGGGATCAAACTTGTGGTCGTGGCATTGCGCGCAGGCGACGGTCAGGCCGAGCCAGACGGTGGCGGTGGTGTTGACGCGGTCGATGATGTAGGCGGTCAGATATTCGTCCGCGTTGGCGCCGCCCTCGAAGTTGATCATGTGATTGCGGTTGAAACCGCTGGCGATCTTCTGCGGGGTCGTCGCGTTCGGCAGCAGATCCCCGGCGAGCTGCCAGGTGGTGAACTGGTCGAACGGGAGATTCTTGTTGAAGGCCTCGATCACCCACTCGCGCCAGATGGTCATGTCGCGGCCGGAATCAATGTGGTAGCCGTGCGTGTCGGCGAAGCGCGCGGCGTCAAGCCAGTCCACCGCCATGCGCTCGCCGTAGCGCGGCGAGGCGAGCAGACGGTCCACCAGCTTCTCGTAGGCGTTCGCGCTTTTGTCCGCGAGAAAGGCGTCCACCTCGGCGGGCGTCGGCGGCAGCCCGGTGAGATCCAGCGTGACGCGGCGGATGAGCGTGGCCCGGTCGGCTTCGGGCGATGGGGGAAGTTTTCCGCATCGAGGCGGGCGAGGGCGAAGCGGTCGATCGGATTGCGAACCCAGGCGGATTTGCTCGCGACCGGCAGCGCGGGGGACTTCACCGGCTCGAACGACCAGTGGTTTTTCCAGTCCGCGCCATGGGCGATCCACTGGCGAAGCAGGGCGATCTGCTCGGGCTTGAGCTTCTTGCCGGTCTTGACCGGCGGCATCACGTCGTCCTCGTCGGCATGGGTGACGCGGCGGATCAGTTCGCTCTCGGCGGACTGGCCGGGGACGATGGCGAGAGCGCCGGACTTGGCGGGCTTGAAGGCGTCGGCCTTGAGGTCGAGGCGGAGCTGGGACTTGCGCTTGCTCTCGTCCGGGCCGTGGCAGGCGAAGCAGTTCTCGGAAAGGATGGGGCGGATGTGGCGGTTGAAATCAATCGCGCTGGCCGGGGTGGCCGGCGCGGCGGCGGAGGCAAGGGCGGGCCAGAGCAGCAGTCCAAGCGCGAGAGGGAAAAATATTTTCAGCGACGATGGCGGCTTCATAAAGCAAAACAGACGACTGGAAATTCAGGTGAAATTTAGCCGCCGGCCGCGGCGGCGTCCATGAGCAATCGCGGCCGCAATCGTGGTGGGCGCATCCGCGTTCCGGCTGACGATCAGTCCCGGCGGATCAACACGGCTGGTGCCCCCAGTCATTCTCTTTGAGATCCTTTTCAAACAGGGCCATTTGTTCCTCCGGCCTCAATGGGCCGGCCGCGCCCGGCTGATCGCAGGCGGGAGGTTTCGCCGCAGGTTCTGCCGGGGCCGGGGATGCGGTTCCGCCTGGGGCGGTGGCCGGCCGGGCCGGTTCTTGGGATGGGTCATCGTTCATGCTGGTCCTCGGAAGGTGCGGATCAGGCCGGCGGTGTCAAGCGCGGCGGCGGGCGCGCAAGCTTCCGCCCGCCCGCGAATAGCCTGCCGCCGTCTTCCATCCGGCTTCCATGCTTTGCAGTTGGAAAATTTGAACCGCCGGACTACTCTTTCCGCCATGCCTGAAAAAAATGCCGTCCATGTTTCGCGGATCGAGCGCGAGAATTTTGAAAAGGGCGCCGTCGCCTTGCAGAAGCTGAGTTTCGATTACGCCATCTCCATCTTCCAGCAGGTGCTGGCGGCCGAGCCGGGCTTTTACGAATGTCGCGAGGCGCTGCGGGCCGCGCAGTTCAAGCGCGCCGGCGGCGGCGCCAGCTTTTTTAAGAAGTTAGTCAGCGGCGCCAGCGCCCAGCCGATCATGGCCGCGCTCCAGCTCACCCTCCGCCGGAAGCCCCTCGACGCCCTTGTGTCGCTCGAATCCATCCTCAGTAGCGATCCCTACAACATGACCGCGCACAAGCTCATGGTCGAGGCGGCGGACGCGGCGGATCTGCCGCGCACCGCGATTCTCTCGGCGGAAATCCTGGCTAAGCACGCCTCCAAGGACCGGGCGCTGATGCTGAAACTGGCGACCCTGCTCACCCGCTGCAACCAGATCGCCAAGGCCCGGGCTGTTTACGAGGGGATGCTCGAGACCAACCCCAACGATCCCGAGGCCACCCAGTTGATCAAGAACATCACGGCCCGCGAAACCCTCGAACAGGGCGGCTACGAAAAACTGGCCGACGGCTCCGGCTCCTACCGGGACATTTTGAAGAACAAGAGCGAGGCCGAATCGCTGGAGCAGGAGGGTCGCGCCGTGAAGACCGAGGACGTGGCCGCCAATTTGATCAGCGAATACGAGGCCCGCCTGGTCCAGGAGCCGAGAAATTTGAAGGTGCTCCGCAACCTTGCCGAGCTATACGCCCAGAAGAAGGAGTTCGACCGCGCCCTGGAATACTACGCGCAGATGCGCGACGTGGACGGCGGGACCGATTCGTCCCTCGACAAGGTCGTCTCCGACGTCACGGTGAAAAAATTCGACCATCAAACCGCCCAGCTCGATCCGAATGCGGAGGATTTTCAGGAGCAGACCACCCGGCTCCGCGCGGAGAAGCAGGCGTTTCAACTCAGCGAGTGCCAGAGGCGCGCGGAAAAATACCCGACCGATCTGGGCATCCGCTACGAGCTGGGCGTGCTCTATTTCGACGCCGGCAAGATCGGCGAGGCCATCCAAGAATTTCAAAAGGCGCAGAACAACCCGCAGCGCCGGCTCGCCACCATGAGCTACCTCGGCCAATGCTTCGCCAAACGCGGCATGAACGACATGGCCGCGCGCAAGCTCCAGGAGGCGCTCAAGGAAAAGCTCACCTTCGATGCGGAGAAGAAGGACCTGATCTACGCGCTGGGCTGCGTGCTGGAAAAGATGGGTAAGAAGGATGAGGCCATCGAGCAGTTCAAGCAGATCTACGAGGCGGACATTTCCTACAAAGACGTCGCCGCGAAGGTGGACGCCTACTACGCGGCGCAGGGGTAGGGGGGTGCTGCGGTTTTTGTAAACCTGGCCTGGACGCCGCCCGGGGAGTGCCGGGGGCAGCGCCGGCCACTGCCACCCGCCCTTGTCCTGCCCGCGGAAATTAACTGTTCATTCCCCCGCGTTTCCCCGACGGTGCGCGGCGTGAATCCGACCCTTCGCAAGACCAAGATCATTGCCACCCTCGGCCCGGCCACCAGTTCCGCCGAGATGATCGGCAAGCTCATCGACGCCGGCCTGAACATCGCCCGGCTCAACATGTCCCACGCCCCGCACGACTGGGTGCGGCAGGTCGTGCGCGACATCCGCGCCGCCGCCGCCGCGCGCCAGATTTCCGTGGGCCTGATGATGGACACGCAGGGGCCGGCCATCCGCACCGGCGATCTCCCCGCCGCGCTCGACCTCAAGCCCGGCCAGAAATTCACTCTCACCGTCCGGGGTGAACGCAGCGAGGAGCTGCACTCCGTGGATGTGAACTACGAGAATTTCGTCAACGACATCAGCGTGGACGACGTGGTGCTGCTCGACAACGGCACGCTCCGCATGAAGGTGCTGACCAAGCACGCCAACAAGATCGAGTGCGAAGTCCTCACCGAAGGCCGGCTCGGCAGCCGCCGCCACATCAACCTGCCCGGCGTCAAGGTCAACCTGCCCGCCCTCACCGCCAAGGATCTCGCCGACATCAAACTCGGCCTCGAACTGGGCGTGGACTTCATTGCGCTCTCCTTCGTGCGCGAGGCGAAAGACATTCAGCAGCTCAAGGCCGTCATCGCGCATGCCGCGCACCGCCCGCTCATCATCGCCAAGATCGAGGACCAGCAGGCCGTCCTCCACCTCAACGAGATCATCCAGGAATCCGACGGCGTGATGGTGGCGCGCGGTGATCTCGGCATCGAGGTGCCCTACGAGGAACTCCCCATCATCCAGCGCAAGGCGGTCAAGACCTGCCTGCGCGTGGGCCGACCCGTCATCGTCGCCACCCACATGCTCGAGAGCATGATTGAAAACCCCATGCCCACCCGCGCGGAAATCACCGACGTGGCCAACGCCGTCTTCGAGCAGTCCGACGCCATCATGCTCAGCGGCGAGACCACCGTGGGCAAGTACCCGCTCGCCTGCCTGGAAGTCTTCGACAAAATCTCCCGGCGCATCGAGCGCAGCGGCGGCGCGAACTATCACGAACGCGCCGACCTGACCAGCCCCCGCCAGAAGCTCGTCCGCAGCGCCGTGGTCATGGCGGACGAACTCCAGGCCGACGCCATCGTCGTCATCACCATGCGCGGCAACATGGCCCGGCACACCTCCTGGATGCGTCCGCGCCATTCGCCCATCTTCGCCATCTGCGACAGCCAGGTCATCGCCGACTCCCTCACCATCAACTGGGCCGTGACCCCCGTCGTCATTCCCTTCGACCACGAGGATCCGGAGAAGACCATTGCGCTGGCGCTGGAAACATTGGTGGCCAGGGGAATGTTGCGCGGGGGCAACACCGCCGTGGTCATCACCTCCGTGGCCGCCGGGGTGAACATGGTCGATGCCGTGCAGATGCGGGTGGTGTGAGTTGAAGCTCCCGCCCGCCTGACCGGTAAAAACCTGTCCGAGAATTCAAATCCAACGTAGCAGCCGAGGTAACGAGGCTCAAACTTCCCCGGCAAACCGCCGCGCTGTTTTTGCAGAATGAGCCTCGTCACCTCGGCTGCTACGAATTTTCAGACAGGACCTCAGAACTCCCGTGGTTCAGGAGACGGCGTTTCACAGCATCTTGATGAGCCTGTCGTAGTCTGCGTGTGAGCCGATGAAATACCAGAGCGCGGTGTCGTCGGTCCGAATGCAGACCGCCCGCCAGTCCAGACCAATCCGTGCTGAGAAGATTGGGCGCGTGGCGTGGATTTGCTTGAACTGGAGACTCGCGTGCCACGGGTTACGCATCCATGTGACGTAGGCTGCCCAAGCCTGCTTCTGGACATGGGGCGGCAGTTCCGCGAGGAGCTTTCGGAACCGTTTAGCCCGAATTCCGAATTTGGAATGGGTAGCACAGGCGACCCGCCTGTGCCGTCCGGCCACTGGCCGGACGGAACGGGCAGGAGCTTCGTCCTGCCACAGACGTTTGGAAAAGTTCGCGCACCCTCCCCATTCCGAGCGGCGAGTCGCCGCTCGGCACAGGCCAGTGGCCTGTGCTACCCGCCGCGACTAACCATTCGCCAGCACAGAGCCAGGCAATGCGCTCGTTCTTCTGCCCCTTTGGAGTGACTCGGTAGATGTTCACTGGCATACGTGCGAAGCAGCCAACGACCCAAGCTCAGCGACCCGGCCCGCGAGGGGTGCGATTGCAACCACAGCGCGATGGCCAGGTGGGAAGTGCAGGGGCAAGCGTCACGGTTTCTCCTCTTCCGGTTTCTTTTCTGGGGAACTCGCCCACAAGCCAACTTTCTTCTTTTTGGCGGCGGCTTCGAGCGCGAGCAGTTTTTCCTGATAGGCGGTGGCCTTCTCGCCCGTGGGCAAATTGGGCCGGACCCCTTTCGGCTGGGCCAGCCCCTTGCTGACCAAAATCTCGGCCAGGGAGTTGGTGCCGACCTGCACCAGGCCGTAGTAGCGCGGTTCCTTGCTGCGACCCGCCGCGCTGGCCCAGCGCGTCCAGACGGTGAAAGGCTCTTTCAATGTGTCCCGCACCAGGTCACGGGCCATCCTGCCGCCCTTCATGCTTTCGTCGAGGGTGACGTCGAAATACTCGCTCTGCTCCCGCGTGCGCTCCGGGTATTTCAGATTGGTTTCGGGCGCGTCCACAAAGTAGAGGCGGAGCAGGAACTCATTGGTGCCACCGCGCACCCGGAAGCTGTCGCCGTCGCCGTCGGCATGGGCGAGAAACTGGCAGTTCGTGAGCATCACCCACGGCTTGGTCTCGGCGGCCCGGCCCGGCCAGCAAACCAGACAAAACGAGAGCGCGATGAAACGGGTGAGCGAGGACAATGATGTGACCATAAGCGGATGCTGGCTAATTTCGTGAATTGTCGTCTGGCCATTTATTTTGTCGAGGAATGTTTGCTCGCCCCGCGACAGAAATGTTTGCGTCCCTGCTTTCTCAGGAGGCGGCTTCGTGGCGTCGAGAAATCCAGTAAAGCGGCTTGCAACTGCCATGAGCCACCGCCAGAACCCAGAGCGTCTGTTCCCTGACGACGTAAGGCATGTAATAAGGAAACACCCGAAGATTGATGCGGCGATAGTCGCCCGGTCGGAGGCGATATAGTTCAGGGTGATCGGCAATCCACAAAACGCTCCGATCCACTTCGTCCTTGAAGCGCCGTCCCAGTCCGCCCGAGCCTCTTCGTATTCGGAGATGGCATCGAGAAACTCGCGCT
>CANMZY010000193.1:0-6515 GCA_947502425.1 Verrucomicrobiales bacterium | reverse complement strand
CAGCCGCGTCTTCAAGAATGGCAACCGCGGCCAGCTCTACCGGATCGACGACGAATGGTGGTTCGCGGACAACTGGGAACGCGATCCGCGCGACGCCGACTGGGGCTACAAGGGCAGCGACAACCCCGGCCGTTACCGCACCGAATGGATGAAGCGCAGCCACGAGGCCGAGGACGACTTCACCGACCTCATCGCCTTCTTCAAGCTCCATTCCTCGAACCGCTACACCCAGGAACAGATCGAAAAGTTCCTCGAGCCCCGCCAGATCCTTCCCTACACCGTCGTGCGCGGCTACATCTCCGACTGGGACACCTTCACGATGGGGCGCGGCAAGAACGCCTTCTTCTACCAGCATCCCGACCACGGGCCGTTTCAATTTCTGCAATGGGACAGCGACCTGGGTTTCACCGATCCGAACAGCGGCTTCTACGGCGGGCGCGTCCAGCCGTGGCTGGAACGGCCCTACAACCGCCGCCTCTTTCACTACTACCTGGCCGAGTTGCACGAGAACTACGCGAAGAACTCCGCCCGGTTCACCGCGTGGCTCCAGGCTGAAGCCACCGGGAACAAATCCTACGCGATCAACACGAACTTTTACCTCACCTGGTGCTCGAACCGCGAACCCGCCCTCCTCCGCGAACTCGGCCCCGACTACCAGAAGCCCCTCGCGATCACCCCGGTGAACGCCGGCCAGCCCGTGACCAACGCCGTCATCACCCTCACCGGCACCGCGCCCTTCACCCACTGGTCGGTGGAACTGGAACCGAAGCCCGCCGCGCCCTTGATCTGGAAGGACCATGTGACCTGGGCCTGCACCAACATCGCGCTGGCACCGGGCGCCAACCGCTTCGTCCTGCAAGGCCGCGACAAAAACGGAAAAGTGACCGCGCAGACGAACGCCCTCGTGATGCGCGTGGAGCCGCCGCCGGCCAGGTGAACCGCATCACCCTCCGTGGCCGCCGCCGCCGGCGGGCTGCTGATCTTTTCCACCTGCTTATGCCATGACGTTAAGCCCTTGCCTTGATGATGGCGCCGGGATGGGCCGGTGAATTCCCACCGCCGCCGCCCGTCCAAAACCGCGATGCACAAATCCGTGGTTGACCGCCCCAAATCCACGCCTTTATTTTAAACGCCATGTCCCACCAACATTTTCCTTTGCTCCCCGCCATCCTGCTCGTCCTCGCCGCCGTCCCCGCCGCCCGCGCCGCCGAGGACGCGGTGAAGATGACGCAGACCAACGACCGCGTCCGCGTCGAGATCCACGGCCAGCTTTTCACCGAGTATGTGTTCAGGGGCACGAACCACGTTTACTTTTATCCGCTGCTCGGCCCCGGCGGCCTGCCGATGACGCGCGACTGGCCGATGAAGACCACCACCGAGGGCGAGGAGCATGATCATCAGCATCACCGCTCGCTCTGGTTCTCGCACGGTGCGGTCAACGGGATTGATTTCTGGGCCGAGACACCCAAGTCCGGGAAGATTTTACACGAGAATTTTCTGGAGGTCGCCGGCGGCGCGGAGTCGGGCGTGATCCGCTCGGCCAACAAATGGGTCGCGCCGGACGGCAACGTGGTCTGCACCGATGAACGCACCTTCCGCGTTTATGCGCGTCCGAACACGGAGCGGCTGTTCGATTTTGAAATTACAATCAAGGCCGGCCAGCGCGATGTCGTGCTCGGCGACACGAAGGAAGGTTCGATGGCCATCCGCGTGGCTGAGACGATGCGCCTGACCCACGGCAAGAAGAAGCCGGGCCAGGGCCGGATCGTCCTGAGCACCGGCGTCCGCGACCAGGAGACCTGGGGCAAGCGCGCCGAGTGGTGCGATTACTCCGGCCCGGTCCAGGGCAAGACCGTGGGCATCGCGATGTTCAATCATCCGTTCAATCCCGTGCATCCGACGCCGTGGCATGTCCGCGACTACGGACTGTTCGCCGCGAATCCGTTCGGCATCCATGACTTTGAAAAGAAGGAGCCGGGCACCGGCAACATCACCATCCCGGCGCGCAAGTCCGTCACGTTCCGCTACCGCATTTATCTCCACGAGGGCGATGAGAAAAAAGGGAAGGTCGCCGAGCGCTGGGCGGAATATGCCGCCGCCGCCAAGGCCATGCCCGCCCCGCCGCCGCCCGCCGCGCCCAAGATCGGCGCGGGCGCGGGCTTGAAGGGCGACTATTACAACACGCGCGACTTCAACGGCCCCCTCATCGCCAGCCGGGTCGATGGGAAAATCCAGTTCGGCTGGGGCGGCAACGAACGTCCACCCAAAGTGAACGGAGAAAACTTTTCCGTCCGCTGGACCGGCCGGGTCATGGCTTCGCAGACCGGCACCACCAGCTTTTACACCATCAGTGACGACGGCGTGCGGCTGTGGGTGAACAACCGGGGCGTCATCGACAACTGGAGCGATCACGGGCCGACGGAAAACAACGGGGACATTGCCCTAGAGGCCGGCAAGCTCTACGACCTCAAACTGGAATATTTCCAGGGCGGCGGCGGCGGCCAGATTGAACTGGGCTGGGAAACGCCCGGCGGCGACCGCGCTGTCCTCCCGATCACCCAGCTTTATCCACCGGCGAAATAATTTCCGAGCCCTCCACCACTCACATCCATGAAAAAACTAAACCGCCGTTCCTTCCTCAAATCCACCGCCCTCACCGCCGCCGCCGTCAGTTGGACCGCCAAATCATGGTCGGCGGTCGCCGGCTCCAACTCCGATGTGCGCGTGGCCGTCGTCGGCTTTTACGGACGTGGTCAGGATCACATTGGCGGGTTGACGAAAGTGCCCGGCGTGCGCCTGACAGCTTTTTGCGACGTGGATCACACCGTGCTCGAGAAGGAAGTGGAAAACTTCAAGAAGAAGGGGCAGGACACCGAGGGCTATCTCGACATCCGGAAAATGCTGGAGAGCAAAAACGTGGATGCCGTCTCCATTGCCACGCCCAACCACTGGCATTCTCTCGCCGCCATCTGGGCCATTCAGGCGGGCAAGGACGTGTACGTCGAGAAGCCCGTTTCACACAATGTTTTCGAGGGCCGCAAACTCGTCGAGGCCGCGCGCAAATACAACAAGATCGTCCAGACCGGCACGCAGTCCCGCTCCTCGCGCGCCGGCATCCAAGCGGCGGTGGACTGGGTGAAGGCGGGCAACCTCGGAAAAATTCTGATCGCCCGCGGCCTCTGCTACAAGCCGCGCCCGAGCATCGGCAAGGTCAACGGCCCACAGCCAGTCCCCGCGAACATTGATTACGATCTCTGGTGCGGCCCCGCGCTCAAGCTCCCGCTGATGCGGAAACGTCTGCACTACGACTGGCACTGGATTTGGAACACCGGCAACGGCGACCTCGGCAACCAGGGCATCCACCAGATGGACATCTCACGCTGGTTCCTCGGCGAGGACGCCCTCTCACCGCGCGTCCTCAGCGTCGGCGGAAGACTCGGCTACCTCGATGACGGCGAGACGGCCAACACGCAGATCGTTTATCACGCCTACGAAAAGGCCCCGCTCATTTTTGAAGTGCGCGGGCTGCCCAGCGGAAAAGACCTGCACGACGGGAAAAAGTGGGCCGGCGGCATGGACAAATACAAGGGCGCGAGTGTGGGCGTGGTGATCGAATGCGAAGGCGGCCACGTCACCGTGCCCAACTACGCCTCGGCCGCCGCCTACGACAAGGACGGGATGGAATTGAAAAAGTGGAACGGCGCGGGCAGTCATTACGAGAACTTCATTAAGGCCGTCCGCAGCCGCAAATCCAGCGACCTCCACGCGGATGTTCTCGAAGGCCACCTCTCCAGCGGCCTCTGCCACACCGGCAATGTCTCCCTGCGCCTCGGCGAAAAGAAATCTCCCGACGAAATCCGCGAGACCATCAAAGGCGACAAGGGCCTGAGCGAAACCTTTGGCCGCATGGCCGAACATCTCGCCGCCAACGGCGTGGACCTCGCCAAGGACAAACTGCACCTGGGCGTCCCGCTCCAGATGAATCCGAAGACGGAAAAATTCCTCGGCCACGACCAGGCGAACACGATGCTCACCCGCGAATATCGCCCCGGCTTCGTCGTGCCGGAAAAAGTCTGAGCCGATCCCGCCCCTTAGGCCAGCAGCCCTTTGACCACCTGCGCGCCATCCACGCCGGTCAGTCGGGCGTCGAGTCCGTTGACGCGGTAGCTCAGGCGCTCGTGGTCAAAGCCGAGGAGTTGCAGCACCGTGGCATGAAAGTCGCGGATGTGGACCGGGTCCTTGACGATGTTGTAGGAGAAGTCGTCGGTCTCGCCGTAGATGGTGCCGGGCCGGGAACCGCCGCCCGCCAGCCACATGGTGAAGCAGCGCGGATGATGGTCGCGTCCGTAATTGTCCTTGGTCAACTGGCCCTGCGAATAAATGGTGCGGCCAAATTCCCCGCCCCAGATGATGAGCGTCTCGTCGTACAAACCGCGCGCCTTCAAATCCTGCACCAGCGCGTAGCAGGCCTGGTCGATGTCCTTGCACTGGCTGGGCAGGCGCTTCGAGACGTTCGAATGCGTGTCCCAGTTGTTCAGATAAACCTGCACGAAGCGCACGCCGCGCTCGATCAGCCGGCGCGTGAGCAGCGCGGTGTTGGCGAAGGTGCCAGGCTTTTTCGCCTCGTCGCCGTAGAGCTGCCAGGTCGCCTCGGTTTCGCCTTTCACCTCCGTCAGTTCCGGCACGCTGGACTGCATCTTGAACGCCATCTCGTACTGCGCGATGCGGGTGTGCGTCTCCGGGTCGCCCACGGTCGCGTAATTTAGCTCGTTCAGGGCGTTGATGCCGTCGAGCGTGCGGCGGCGGATGTTCGCGGGCACGCCGGGCGGATTGTTGATGTAGAGAATCGGATCGCCGGCGCTGCGGAAGGAGACGCCCGCGTGTTCGCCGGACAGAAAGCCGCTGGACCAGAGCCGCGCGGAGATGGCCTGAATTTGCTCGGTGTTGGTGGGGCGCGCGACGAGGACGACAAACTTGGGCAGGTTCTCGTTGATCGCGCCGAGGCCGTAGCTGGCCCACGCGCCGAGGCACGGGCGGCCGGTCACCTGGTTGCCGGTCTGCATCAGGGTGATGGCCGGCTCGTGGTTGATGGCCTCGGTGTGCATCGAGCGGATGAAGCACATGTCATCCACCATCCGGGCGGTGTGCGGCAGCAACTCGCTCACCCACATGCCGCACTTGCCGTGCTGCGCAAACTTGTATTTCGAGGGCGCGATGGGAAAGCGCTTCTGTCCGCTGGTCATGGTGGTGAGCCGCTGGCCCATGCGCACCGAGTCCGGCAGGTCCTTGTCAAACCACTGGCCCATGACCGGCTTGTAGTCGAAGAGGTCCATCTGCGGCGGGCCGCCGACCATGTGGAGATAAATGATGCGTTTGGCCTTGGGCGCGAAATGGGGGCCAAGCCTGGCGGCCATGGCCGCGCCGGCCGCGGCCGTGGGCGTCTCCGCGCCGCGCGCGAACTCCGGCCAGAGGCTGGCCAGCGCGGCGGTGCCGACAACGCTGCCGAAGCGGCGGAAAAATTGCCGGCGGGTTTCGTAACGGACGTAGTCTTCAAATGGCGGGTTCATGGTGGTCCTTATTTGTTGAGCACTTCGTCGAGGTTCATCAACTGGTTCACGGCCATCGTGTAGGCGGCCAGCACCGGCTTGGCGAGCGCGGCGTCCGGCTTGGATTCGCCGACGGCGAGCAGCGCCTCCGCGTCTTTGGGCGCGGACTCGTAGTAGGCGAGCAAGTCTTTCAGCACGGCCCCGGCGATTTTTTGTTCGTCGGGCCGGAGGGGGCGGGCGAGCAGTTGCTGCGCGATAAAATCCAGCCGGCCGGCGGCGCTGGCCCCGCCCTGCTTGATCGCCTTCTGCGCCAGGACGCGCGCGGCCTCGATGAACTGCGGATCGTTGAGCGTGACCAGCGCCTGGAGCGGCGTGTCGGTGCGTTCCCGGCGGACGGTGCAGGTCTCGCGGTTGGGCGCGTTGAAAATGTCCATCGAGGCCGGGGGCGCGGCGCGCTTCCAGAACGTATAAACGCTGCGGCGGTAAAGTTTCTCGCCGGTGTCGCGCTCGTATTTCTTGGTGTTGCTCTCGGGCATGGCCACGGCCTCCCACACGCCGTCCGGCTGGTAGGGCTTTACGCTCGGCCCGCCGATCTTCGGCACGAGCAGTCCGCTGGCGGAGAGCGCATGGTCCCGCACCATCTCGGCGTCCATGCGGAAGCGCGGACCGCGCGAGCCAAGACGGTTGGAGGGATCCTTCTGCAGTTTCTCCGGCGTGGTCGTCGCCGCCTGGCGGTAGGCGGCCGAGGTCACGATGAGCTTGAAAAACTTTTTCACGTCCCAGCCGCCCTCGCGGAATTCCACCGCCATCCAGTCGAGCAGTTCGGGATGCGAAGGCTGCTCGCCGGCGATGCCGAAGTCGCCGGAGGATTTCACCAGGCCGGTGCCGAAGACTTCCTGCCAGAAACGGTTCACGGTCACGCGCGCGGTGAGCGGATGCTCCGGGCGCAGCAGCCATTGCGCGAAGCCG
>CANMZY010000192.1:0-6621 GCA_947502425.1 Verrucomicrobiales bacterium | reverse complement strand
CCCGCTCCACCACCCCGTCATCCCCGAACCCAAACGCGTTCCCGACGGCTGGCGCCGCGTTCACCAGCCCGGCCGCAATCGTGAACTGCCGGTCCCCCGGCCGGATCCTCAGCTCCATCGTCACCCCGTCCAGAATCGCCCGCGCCCGCGCGGCCCGGCACACATCCATCACATCCTGCACCGCCTTCCGCATCGAATCCTGGTGCAAACTCTGGTTCAGGGACGGAATGGCGATGGTCAGGATGATCCCCATGATGCCGACGGCGACCATCAGCTCGATGAGGGTGAAGGCGTGGTGCGTGGTGCGTGGAACGAGAGCGCGGGCGCGAGCGACTTTACGCCCCACGCCCCACGTCCCACGTTTCATTTCCCTCTTCATCACCGGTTGATGCTGCTCGTGATCGCGAACATCGCCGAGAGCACGCTGAACAGCAGGAAACCCACTCCGCACGCCATCACGATGATCAGCGCCGGCTCGATCAAGTTCGTCATCACCCGCAACTGGATGCTCAACTCATTCTCGTATGTCTCCGCCACATTCTTCAACGCCCCCGGCACATCCCCCGTCTCCTCGCCGATCTTGATCAGGTCGATCATCAACTGCGGGAAAATTTTGCTCTGCGCCAGCGGCTGCGCGATCGTCTTGCCGTCCGTCACCGCGTCATGCGTCCGGGCGATGGCCTCCTTCACGATCCGGTTGGGCACGATCTGCTCCGTGATCTTCAACGCTGTCAACACCGGCACCCCGTTCATCAGCAACGTCGAGAGCGTCCGCGCGAACTGCCCGAAAATATTCAACTTCACCACCTTTCCCACCACCGGCGCGTTCATCTTCCACCCGTCGATCTTCCGCTTCCCCTCCTCCGTCGCGGCGAACCGCTTGAACAACACCGCCACGCTGATCACGCACAAGATCATCAGCCACCAATACGTGCTGAACGCATAACTGATCCCCATCAAAATCTTGGTCGGCATCGGCAGCTCCACCTTCAGCCCCTGGAAGATCGATAGGAACTTCGGCAGCATGAACGTCATGAAAAAGATGATGATGACCACCCCCACGCCCATCACGATCAGTGGATAAATCATCGCCGACACGAACTTCGCCTGCACCTCCGCGAACCGGTTGAAATGATCCGACAACCGCCGCAGCACATCCACCAGCGCGCCCGACTGCTCCCCGGCCCGCACCATGTTCACGTATAACTCCGAAAAGATCAGCGGCTGCTTCCGCATCGAGTCCGACAAACTCTTCCCCTCCATCACATCCTGCTTCAAATCCTTGCTCACCTCCGACGGAATGCCCTTGGAATCCAGATGCGTCATGCTGTTCAACGCCACCGTCAGCGGCATCCCCGCGTTCAACAAATTCGCCAGTTGCTGCGTGAACGTCGCCAACTCCTGCAGCTTCGGCTTCCGTTTCCGCCCCTGCAGACGCCGCATCGCCACCGGCATCAATGACGCCCCGGCCGGCTTCTCCCCGCCCTTGGCCGCCGCCGCGCCCTTGGCCGCGTCCACCAGCACCGGAAACAACCCCAACCGCTCGATCTGCAACACCGCCGCGCCGCGATCCGCCACGTCCAGAACCCCCTGCACCACCTCGCCGGATTTGCTGCGCGCTTTGTAAGAAAATTGGGCCATAAAACTGAAAATGCTTTCAGACATTAACCCGCCAAAGCCGGAAAGTTGCAAGCGACCATTTGCCAACGGCGGAAAAACGGGCGCATCGTGACAGTATCACCGTGATGCAAACGTGGCCGTTTGATCGTCCGGCGACGCGCGCGGAGCGACACACCCCCTTTTCCGCTCAGTTCTTCGACCGCTTCTCCTCCATCGCAAAATACCGGGTCGCCCGCGCCGCCAGCAGCACCGCGATGAACAGCAGCACTCCGCCCAGCGGCACGAGCAGGATGCCCAACCCCGGATCACCGGTGTAGATGAAGATGCCGCCCATGAAAAATCCCGCCGGCATCAGCACGCCCGCGCCCGTCAGGCAGGCCGAGGCCAGCCCGCGCGGCCGCGCCGGCCAACCCGGCAGCAACCGCACGCTGAACGCGAACCCCAGATGCACCAGGCCCAGCAGCGTGCCGTGCGCGTGGGCCAGCGTCCACATCAGCCGGCGCGTCTCGTTCGAGACGTTCAGATACGCGCCCACCTTGAAACCATGCAGCGTCTCCAGCACCAAACCGAGCGTGAGGAACGTCAGCAGCGTCCACCAACCCAGGCGCAGGTGGCGGCGCGTCAGCACGGCGGTCTCGTGGTCGGGTCGGGTCGGGTTGTTCATTCCATCAGCTCCAGGGGGGTGTTGTTTCGTTGTTTGAGCAGCGCGGCAATTTTATCCCGCTGCAAAAATCCGCCGGCCTCCAGCAGCACGGAGGGCCGGGCCGGTGTGGTTTTGGGAATGGGCCAGATGTCCAGCGCCCGCTGCGGGGCGCGGCGGCGTTCCTCCGCCGGGCCGATGTAGTCATAGGGAAATTTCTCGTAGCCCGGCAGCCGTTGCAGCGAGCGCCGGGCCACGTAGCGCACGGCGGAATAGGGATCATCGAGCAACTGCGCGAGGTAAGGCGCAAGCCAGTCTTCACCGGAAGTTTTTCGCGCCGGCTCCCAGCCCATGTGCCAGGCGACGAGCGCGCGCTGGCCAGCATCGCCACGCAGGAGCCACGAGACCGAGGCCGCCACGGTTTCCTGGTCCGCGCCGAGGGGCACGGGCGGTTTGCCGGACCACTCGGAAAGCTTCCGCGCGGTCCAGCCGAGGGATTGATCGAGGTGGCAGAGATTGCAGGCATTGGGGCGTCCGGTCTGCAGATCCACCGCCACATCCGGGCTGCTGATCTGGTGGCTGCGGATGGCCTTCAGCAAACCGTAGGTGGTGTGCGGCATGTGGCAGTTGTAGCAGAGGCTGCCGCTGGAACCGGCGGCGTGGTGGGTGTGCTGAGAAAGGTTTTTCTCGAACTTCTGGTGGCATTGCAGGCAGGCCTGGTTGCCGTCCATGCGCGCGGCGAGTTGGTCGTCAGGTTTGCTCTTGTGCATCGAGTGGCAGGAGAGGCAGGAAAGCTCGCCGCGCTCGTGGCAGGCGGATTCGATCAGGCCGCTGTATTCGCGGCCGGAAACGCGCACCATGCCGTCGCTCCAAAAACTACCGCGCAAGATCTCGGGGTTCTCGCGCAAGGCCGGCGGGAGGACGGTCATCCCGGCGAGCCGGTTGTAGCGGAGCGGCGGAATTTTCTCGTCCTCCTCGCCGCCGGGCCGGTAGCGGAAGCCCTCGGCGAGCCACTCGGTCTTCTTCGCATTGAAGCGCACGGCGTGGCACTGGCCGCAGACCTGGGAGGATTTTTTGGCATCAAGCCGGGCGGGGTTGATGATGGTGGGGTCGGGCTTTTTCTCCCGGTGGAAGGCGTAGCGGCGGCGCGGATCGGAGTTGACGCGGACATGCTCCTGGGCTGGGCCGTGGCAGGATTCGCAGGCAATGCCCAGTTCGGCCACGCGGGTATCCATGATCTGCGTCTGCGGATCGGGGCGCGGCTGGCCGGCGGTGGCGTGGCAGGAAATGCAGTTGCCGTTCCAGACCTGGTGCGGCGGCGATTCGGCCGGATCCAGCAGAAACACGTCGTTGCGCGGGACCCAGCGCTGATCCTCCATCAGCCAGGTGAACGGAAAGCCGAGTTGCTGATTCCCGTTCTTGCCCGGCACCCAGTAGGCCTGCATGTGATGCGAGCCGGTCAGCAACCCCACACGCTGCCAGCCGCGCGGCGCGTCGGCGGCGGGCGGTGGTGGCGAAGTAATTTTCCCCTCGTCAAAACTCAGCTGCTGCTGGGCCCGGGCGCGACGCCGGTCCGGGTCCATCATCTCCACCCAATATTCGTCGCCGCGCCGTTCCAGTTGAAACGTCTCATCGCGCAGGCGGAGAACGACCTTCTCGAAATTTCCCCGGACGCTCGCCGGCGTCGCCACCTGCGTCATGGTGCGGTGGAACGACTGATGCCAGGAAGTGTATTGGTCGGGATGACAGGAGCGGCAGGTGTCCGAGCTGACGTAGCCGCCGGGCCGGCCGAGCTGGGGAAGTTTTTCCACAAGCGGGGCGCGGGCGCGGGCGGTGTTTTCCAAATGCGCCTGCCACAGCCACGCGCCCGCCGCCGTCGCCGCCACGAAAAAAAATCCCGCCCACCGCCGCGCCCCGATGGGACGCGGCGAGCGCAGCAGCGGCAGCAGCGCCGCCGCCAGCAGCAGACCAAGGAGCAGCCATTCCATCGCCATCACGCGGGAGAAAAGTGGTCGCGGCTCAACGCCGGGCGGCCTTGGTTTGATTCGACACAGGCAAGTTCATAGGCAACGAGTGTTGACGGAATCGTGTTTGGGAACGGCGGCAGATTCGGCAGATTGCGCCGGCAAATCAAGGGGATTCTGCCGGCACGCCGGAAACAGGACGCCTCTTGACGCTGTTCGGAAAGGACGCTGGTCTGCATCCGACTCTCTCTCCTGGCGGCGACGGAGCGAGGTGATGGCCGGGGGGAGAATTCCGCCAGACACTTTTCGTCCAGAGAATTCCCACCCCGGCGCACCGGTCCCAGCCCCGGCAGATTTTGGATTTCGCCCATCGCCGGGCCGGATCGGAAACCGGCGCTCTGCCAGGCTGGCGAGGGCGAGGGCCGGGTCTAGATGAAGCCCGGCCGGCGAGGATTCGGAGCATTTCCTGAAAGTTTTGCCGCCGCTAAAATTTTTGTGGTGTATTTGATTTATGTTGTTAGATTCGCGCACTCTTAATTCGGGAACATGTTAATTTCAGGCCGCGCAGACAACAGATGCGCGGCAAAAAAACGAAGATTTGTGTCTGTGACTACGAAGAAAACGAAGAAAAAATTAGTTAAAAAAAGCGTCCCCGCCGCCAAGCGCAAACCGCTCAAGCCGGCCACGTCCGCCTCGATTTTGGGCCGCGTCTCTTCCGCCAAGCCCGTGGCCAGCAGCCGGGCACCCGTCAAAATCAAGCCCCAGTGGATGAAATATTACCAGAACCTGCTCGACCTCCGCAACCGGCTCCTCAACCAGATGAGCGGCCTCGCCAAGGACTCCGCGCAGGAAATGGCCAGCTACAGCCTGCACATGGCCGATTCCGGCACGGACAATTTCGACCGCGACTTCGCCCTCAGCCTGCTTTCCTCCGACCAGGACGCCGTTTACGAAATTGAGGAGGCCCTCAAGCGCATCGAGCGAAACACCTACGGCATCTGCGAACTGACCACCAAGCAAATTCCCAAGGCCCGTCTGACCGCGATTCCCTGGACCCGTTTCACCGTGGAAGCCCAGGCCCAGCTCGAACGCGACGGTGCGCTCCGCCAGCGCCGCCTCGGCCAGCTCGGCACCGTGGACAACGCCGGCGGCGTGGAAATCGAAGAGGACGATGAGGTGGAGGAAAAAACTGCCAAGGAAAAGGAATAATTTATGGCCCGCGAAATCATCACCATTGAATGCACCGAAGCGCGCAAAGAGGGCAAGGCCCCGTCGCGCTACACCACAACCCGCAATAAAAAGCTGAAGACGGAGAAACTGGAGATTAAAAAATACAATCCGTTTCTCCGCCGTCACACCTTGCACAAGGAGATCAAGTAATTATGCCCCGGAAAACCAACACCGACAAAAGCAAACGCGACTCCCGCGGCAAGGGCGGCACCATGGAAAAGCGCACGCCGCGCCCGAAGCCGAAAATCGACTTCACCGTGGACGCGCTCGACTACAAGAACGTCACCCTCCTGAAGACGTTCGTCACGGATTCAGGCCGCATCCTCCCGCGCAAATACACCGGCCTGCCGGCTCACTACCAGCGTCAGCTCAACCGCTCCATCAAGCGCGCGCGCCAGATGCTGCTGATGAAGTAATCTTCCCGCCTCCGTCCGGCGCAGGCCGGGCGGAGGTTTTTTGTGGAAAGCCGCTGCAAACGATTTGCAATAAAATCCCCGCACCTCAGACCTGCAACAACGTTCCTTTCACCGCCTCATGGATTATCTTCTCCTGCTCTCCAGCATTGTCGTCGGTGCGCTGACGGTCTTCGTGCTCAAGCTGCAGGATCGGAGTCACGTCAAGCTGCTCAACGCCTTCACCGGGGCCTATCTGCTCAGTCTCGTCTTTCTCCACCTCCTGCCGGAACTCTATCAACCGCACACACACGTTGGCACTGGGGACCACGTACTCATCGGCGCGCTCATTTTGGCGGGCTTTTTCGTGCAGATCGTTTTGGAATCTTTCACAATGGGCGTGGAGCATGGCCATGTGCATCATCTGCATGGACGCATCCCCATCGGCATGGTGGCCGGCCTTTGTTTGCACGCGTTGATCGAGGCGATGGCCTTGGGCGAGGCCGGCACGCATCACGATCCCGCCTCCCGCCGCATGCTGCTTTGGAGCATCGTACTGCACAATTACCCTGTTTCCATCGCACTGCTCGGCACATTGCTGCATCACGGCATGAAGCGCGGATCGGCTCTTGGCCTGCTCGGCCTGTTCGCGGCGATGGCTCCGCTCGGCATGACCCTGAGCGCCCACACCGCGATCGCGGCCCATTCGCGCGAGCTGATGGCGCTCGTCATCGGCATCTTCATGCACATCTCGACGACGATCCTGTTTGAAAGC
>CANMZY010000191.1:0-6642 GCA_947502425.1 Verrucomicrobiales bacterium | reverse complement strand
GGCAACCACTCGTTCTTCTTCACGGGCCTATTTCCCGAGCGCATCCGCGCGCGGGCGAAGCGCCGGGGCTTTCCCGACCTGAGTTATTTTGAGGAGCTGGGCCGCGCCAATTTCCCCGTGGCCCGCGATCATCGGCTGGCGGACCGCTATGGACTGGCCCCGGTTTTCGACACGCTGGCGGAGCGGTTTCAAACCACGCGCCGGGCGTTGAACGATTTGTCCGAGCGGCTGTTCTCGTGGGAGGAAGGCGGCTACGCGCTGGAAATTCTCGGCGCGAACAAGCTGGCGGATTGAACCAGAACTCCGAAATGAAACCGCTCATCTTCGCTGATAAACGCTAATCTAGGGGAGCTGGAACAGGGTGGCGGGAAATCTTTTCAGAATCAGGCTGCCGCAGGTTTATCCATCAGCGAGGATAAGCGTTGATGAGCAGTTCATAATTAGCTCGGAGTTAAAACCCCCAGCGCCTGCATGGCCGCGACGGTTTTTTCCGGCGTCTCTTGCCAGATCGTCTGCCAGCCGCGCGCCGTGCCGCCCGCCACATTTTCCGCGCGGTCGTCGATGTAGAGAATTCCTGCGCCGTGGCGGCCGGTCGTGCACTCGACCACTTCGTAGAGCCGGGCGTCGGGCTTCATCGCGCCGTGCTCGTAGGAAAGAATGTAGCCGGTGAAGTTCGCGAAGAACGGGAAGTTGCGGCGGACATGGTGGATGGCCAGTTCGTTGGTGTTGGAAAAAATGAAGGTGGGAATCTGCTGCGCGCGCAGGTCGGCGTGGAGCCGGACCATGCGGGGCATCTCGCTGAAAATGTCCGCGAAGGCCGCCGTGAACTCCTCGTAGCTGCCGCGAAACTTCGCCTGGCCCCGCACGGCCTCGAAAAATTCCCGCGCCGTCAGGTGGCCGTGCTCGAAACGGAGGAGCAGGGGGGAGTGGTCGAGCAACTCCTGCACCTGCGCCGCCGATCGTTCGGCCTGCGCGGCGATTTTGCGTGCGGCAATGGAGTAATCAAAATCCACCAGCACCTTGCCAAGATCGAAGACGACGACTTCTGGTTTGTTCATGCAAAGAAAATAATGCGGCTACTCAAGAGGATGCGGGACGGAACGCCGACTTCAGTCGGCAGGGGCCAGGCATCTTCACGTTGCTGCCGACTGAAGTGGGCGTTCCCAGACGCAGGTCCATCGACAGGGAGAAGACCGGCCCCGCGCCAGCGTGTGTGCCGATGAATTGTCCTTCCGAAGGTTGCATCATTCCATTTCACGCCGGCCTTCGAGAGCGCGGCTCAGGGTCAGTTCGTCGGCAAACTCCAGACCGCTCCCCGCCGGTAGGCCGTGCGCGATGCGCGTCACCTTCACGCCGCGGGCCGCGAGGCGCTTCGCCAGATAGTAGCCGGTCGCGTCGCCTTCCACGTCAGTGGCCAGGGCGATAACCACTTCGCGGATCGGTTCGCTGGCGAGACGCTTTTCGAGTTCCCCAATCCGCAAATCCTCCGGCCCGACGCCGTTGAGCGGGGAGATTTTTCCGCCGAGGACGTGAAACTTGCCGCGATAGCTGTTCGCCTTCTCGATGCTGATGATGTCCACCGGACGCTCGACAATGCAGACGAGAGAGGCGTCGCGCCGGAGATCATTACAGATGGCGCAAGGGTCCATCTCGGTCAGCGCGCCGCAAGTGGAGCAGAGGCGGATGCGTTCGCGAGCCTCGACCAGCGCGGCGGCGAGTTGTTTGACCGCGCCGGCATCGCTTTGCACGAGGTGCAGCGCGAGCCGCTCGGCCGAGCGCGGGCCGATGCCGGGGAGCTTGCCGAGAGCGGCGAGCAGCGTGGTGATCGGTTCGGGCAGCGAGGCCATGAAAACGTGGGGCGTGGGGCGTGAAACGGTTTGCGCGCCGTGAAGGATTCACGCACCACGCACCACCGATCACATCCCCGGCAAACTGAAGCCGGACGTGGCCTTGCCCATCTCGGCGCTGGAAACTTCCTTCGCCTCGGCGAGCGCCTTGTTGATCGCGCTCAGGAGCATGTCTTCGAGGAGTTGCGCGTCGGCGGGGTTCAGCGCCTGCGGATCGACCTTGATGGCAGCGAGCGTGCCGTCGCACCGGGCGGTGACTTTGACCGCGCCGCCGCCGCTGCTGGTTTCGACCGTGCGGGCGGCGAGCTGTGACTGGATTTCTTCCATCTGCTGCTGCATGCGCGCCGCCTGTTTCATGAGTTTGCCGATGCTGGACATAGGTGAGTTTGGAGAGTTGAGAGTTGAGAGCTAGGACCGGACTTCGACGATGGTGCCTTTAAAAATTTCCAGGGCCTGTCTGATGAGCGGATCATTTTTGAAATCGTTCGGATTCAGAACGGTTGATTCGGGCTTGAGCGCGGGTTTGGTGGCGGCCGGCGCGGGCGTGGATTGGCCCGTCGGCGCGGCGGCGGGCGCAGGAGCCGGGGCCGGGGCCGGGGCCGGGGCCGAGGGCGGTGGAATCACACGCAGTTCGGAGGCTTCGGCGATAATGAATTTCACCTGCAGGTCGGCATGGCCGAGTTCGGCGAGCTTGGTGGTGATGAGGGTTTTGTTTTTGGAATTGTCCACCAGGCCGAGGTGGTCGGCGAACTCCGGATCGAAGCCGACAGTAAAAAGGCTTTTGGTGAGGGACACGGGATGCGCCTCGAGAAAATAACTGCGGGTGAACGGACTGACGCGGCCCACAGCGTCGATGATATTACGCCAGAGAAGTTCGAGGTCGGAGTGGCCGGAGGCGGGGCGGGCGGGCGCGGGAGTTTCCTGGAGCAGCGCGGGAGAGGGGGGCGTGGGGCGTGGGGCGTGGGGCGTGGGTGCGGGCGCAGCTTGGACGGGGCGGGGCGCGGCAAAGGGCGCGGGTGCGGCCACGCTCGCGCCGCCGTCGCGCAACTGGGTCAATTGTTTCAGCACCGCGTCGAGGCTGACGGCGTGGCGGGCCTGGATGGCTTTCATCAAAGCCACTTCGATGAAAATCTTTTTCGAGGCGGCGTCGCGCAGGCGGCTTTCCGCGTCGGTCAGCACTTCCATGATGCGGATGAGCGCGTCGCTGGTCACGTTGGCGGACTGGCTAGCGAGGGTCGCGCCTTCGCTCTCGGAGACTTCAATCAACTTCAAGTCACCGCGCGAAACCTGGAAGACGAGTAGGTTGCGAAAGTGCTGGAGCAGGTCGGAGAGCAGCCGGCCCAGATCCTTGCCGTGTTTGGCGAGATCGTCCAGTTCGCGCAAGGCCGGCTCGACCTCGCCCTGCAGCAGCGCGTGGGCGAGGGCGAGAATCTGGCCTTGCGCGGCGAGGCCGAACATCGAGAGCACGTCGGACTCGACGATCTTCTCGCCGCAAAAACTGATGAGCTGGTCGAGCGCGGATTCGGCGTCGCGCATGCCGCCGTCGGCCCCGCGCGCAATGGCGTGGAGCGCGGCCGCGTCGATGTTCACCTTCTCCAGCTTCGCGATGTGGGCGAGGTGCTCGACGATGAGCTTGACGGGAATACGGCGCAGATCGAAGCGCTGGCAGCGCGAGAGGATGGTGGGCAGGACTTTTTCTGGCTCGGTGGTGGCGAACATGAACTTCACATGGGCCGGCGGCTCTTCGAGCGTTTTGAGGAGCGCGTTGAACGCCTCCTTGGTCAGCATGTGAACTTCGTCGATAATGTAAATTTTGAACTTCGAGGAGGCGGGCGCGTATTTGGCGGTCTCGCGCAGGTCGCGGATGTCGTCGATGCCGCGGTTGCTCGCGCCGTCGATTTCCATCACGTCGAGGGAACGGCCCTCGGTGATCTCAAGGCAGCGCGGATCGTCGTCGGGGAAATCAATCTTGGGGCCGTCGGTGCAGTTGAGGCATTTGGCGAAGATGCGGGCGAGGGTGGTCTTGCCGGTGCCGCGCGGGCCGACGAACAGGTAGGCATGGGCGATGCGGCCCTGCTGGATGGCGTTGGCGAGCGTCTGCGAAACGTGCTCCTGCCCGACCACGTCGCTGAAACGCTGCGGACGATATTTGCGGGCGATGACCTGATAAGACATTTGCGATTATAATTTAAGATTTAAACGCGACCGGTGATTGCAAGCCAATCGTAAATCCAAAATCGCCAATCGTAAATGAAAAGTGCCAGGGTGACCACGGCGGATGCGGAACAAACTGCCGTTGCTGCCTTCCGGCCCTCGCGGGGTTCGTAAGTCCACATTCCATGGGCCCTAGCGCGGTGATTAAGCCGGACATGGCGGGAGGCAGCAAGGAGAATTCGGAAAAATTCGTGGTGCTAACGGGCCGCGAGGGCGTGTAACGTTACTTCTGTAAATTGCCACCTCAATTCCATCCGTGGAGCGAAGGCGAGCGCAGCGAGCCGAGCGGAACGGATGGAATTGAGGTGGCGTCCGAGATGGTCATGGCGGGTCAAACAAGTTCTTCTGTTCAGGCGATCAAACCAAAAACAGAAAGAAACTCAAATGACCACCGCAACGAAAATACCGAATTGAACTCCGCCGCGCCACATCTGGCCGACCACGGTCTGGAAGGCATGCCCGAAGCCTTCCGCATCCTCCTCGACCACGCGATGAAACTGGAACGTTCCAAGGTGCTCCAAGCCGAGCCCCACGAGCGCACCGCCTTGCGCCAAGGCTATGCCAACGGGTTCAAACCCAAAACCGTCGCCACCCGACTGGGCGACATCTGCTTCGCCGTGCCCCAGGTTCGCGGGGAGGTCGCCTTCTATCCATCGGCCCTCGAAAAAGTCTCCGCAGCGAACGCGCCCTCAAATTGGCCATCGCCGAGATGTATGTCCAAGGCGTCTCCACCCGCAAAGTCACCGCCGTGCTGGAAGCGCTTTGCGGCTTGGAGGTCACTTCCTCCCAAGTCAGCCGCGCCACCGCCGAACTGGATCAGGAACTGGAAAAATGGCGCCACCGCCCGCTCGGATCCTTTGCTTATCTCATCGTTGATGCCCGTTACGAAAAAGTGCGCATCGACGGCGTGGTCCGCTCCTGCGCCGTGCTCATCGCCCTGGGCCTCGACGACGCCGGCCAACGTTCCGTCCTGGGCGTCAGCGCCCGGCTCAGCGAAGCCCATTGGCGCGAGTTCCTGGCCAGCCTCCAGGCCCGCGGACTCCACGGCCTGCGCTTCATCGTCAGCGATGACCACGCCGGGCTGCGCGCCGCTTTAACCGGGCGGTTTGCCGGTGTCCCCTGGCAGCGCTGCCAGTTTCACTTGCAGCAAAACGCCATGGCCTTCGTGCCCAAAATCCATCTGCGGGCGGAAGTCGCCGCCGACCTGCGCACCGTTTTCAATGCGGCCGATCTGCCCGAAGCTCAGCGCCGGCTCAAAACGGTCGTGGAAAAATATCAGGAGTCGGCCCCCAACCTCGCCGGCTGGCTCGAAACCAACGGGCCAGAAAGCCTGACCGTCTTGGCCTTGCCCGAAGCGCAGCGCAAAAAACTGCGCACCACCAACAGTCTCGAAAGATTGAACAAAGAAATCAAACGGCGCACCCGCGTCGCCACGCTTTTTCCCAATGAAAAATCCCTCGAACGCCTCGTCACCGCGCTCTTGAGCGAAGTCAGTGATGAATGGGAAACCGGAAACATTTACCTCAACATGAAGAACTGAACCCGCCCACCCCTCTCAGATAAAAAATAAATTTACAGAAAAAAAGTTGCTTCGCCAAATTTTACACGAGCAGAACGGATTTTGGAACGCTCTAACTCAAGACGACCAAAAGCGAGGCGTGGATCAAATGGACGTTGCGGCGAGACGCGAAGCATTAGAGTCGTCAATGCTTACGGACGCAAAATGAGAGTTTGAGACAAAGATCAAAGCGATTGCAGCCAGCAGTAAAGCCGAAGTCCAATTTTTTTATGACAATTAAAATGAAAACATCATTGCTGATTTTATTTGGCGCCCTGTTGCTGGTCGGCGGCTGTGAAAAGGGCGAAACGGTGGAGACTACGGTCAATGGGAAAAAAGTCACAACCGAGCCCATTGAGAAGGCTACCCAAGATTCCAAGAAGTAAACAGTTGGAAGCAGACTCAGCCTCTATCACTTCCCCGGCTGAACCACCGAGATCACCATCTTGTCCGCTGGCAGATATTTCTTCGTGATGCGGCGGATGTCTTCGAGCGTGACGGCCTCGTATTTCGCGTCGTCGCCGTCGCTGTAGGCGAAGCCGAGGCCGTAGATTTCATCAAGGGCGCTGGAGAGCGCGTAGCCGCCCAAATCCTGCCGGGCGATTTTTTTCTGCCCGACGATCTTCGCCTTGGCGCGTTTCAGTTCCTCCGCCGTCAGGCCCTCGGCGCGGAGCAGGGCGGCTTCGGAGAGCATTTCCTTTTCACAGAGCGCGACCTTGTCCGGCTCGGTGCCGACGTAGAACGCAAAGTAGCCTGGCGTGAGGCCGATAAAATTCTGCGCGCCGACGTAGTAGGCCAGGCCCAGCTTCTCGCGGATGCGCGTGAAGAGGCGCGAGCCGAGATCGCTGCACGCTTCCTGGAGAAGTTCGAGCGGGTAACGGTCGGCGTTGTCGAGGCTCACACCGGGAAAACCGATCAGGAGCACGGCCTGCTTTTTGTCGCGCGTGTCGCTGACGCGTTTGATTTCGCGCAGGGGCGCGGGCGCGGCAAGTTCGGGCAGGAGCGGCTTGTTTTTCCACCCGG
>CANMZY010000190.1:0-6655 GCA_947502425.1 Verrucomicrobiales bacterium | reverse complement strand
ACCTTTGCCTTCACCTTTGCCTTCACCTTTGCCTTCACCTTTGCCTTCACCTTTGCCTTCGCCTTTGCCTTCACCCTTGCCTTCGCCTTTGCCTTCACCCTTGCCTTCGCCTTTGCCTTCACCTTTTTCTCCCTCGCCCTTCTCACCGGGAGGCTTTTCACCCTCGCCTTTTTCACCGGGAGCCTTTTCACCCTTTTCACCAGGCGTCTTCTCGCCCGGTTCGCCGGGCGTCTTCTCACCCTTCTCACCGGGAGTCTTCTCGCCCGGTTCACTTGGCTCTTTCTCACCTTTTTCGCCGGGAGTTTTCTCACCCTTTTCACCAGGTGTCTTCTCCCTTTTTTCGCCAGCGACTTTCTCGGCGGCTTCGATGGCGGCCTCGGTCT
Source organism: Verrucomicrobiales bacterium (assembly GCA_947502425.1). Taxonomy (GTDB): domain Bacteria; phylum Verrucomicrobiota; class Verrucomicrobiia; order Limisphaerales; family SIBH01; genus SIBH01. The sequence continues at coordinate 6,272 of CANMZY010000190.1, read as the reverse complement.
TCTCGATGGCTTTGAGCGCTTCTTTCAAATCGCCTTCGGCAAGTTTTTCGGCGGCTTTATTCGCCTCTTTTTCAGCAAGTTTTACTTCAGGCGAAGGATTTTTCTTCGCCTGCTCGGCCAAATTCTTGGCAATTTCCTTCTGCTTCTGTTGGAGATTTTCGAGCGCCCCGGGTGGTGTTTTTTGCAGTTCCGCTTGCGCCTTGCTGATCTCATCCTGCGCCTTCTCAATCGCGGCGGTGGCCTCGGCCAACTGCTTCTGGTCGGCGTTGGCCGGAAGTCCCAGTTCCGCCTTCAACTCGTTCACCTTGGCTTCGATTTCCTTCTTGGCGGCGTAAAGGGCCTTCAAGGCTTCGGCTTCGGGCGGCAACGCGGCCCTGGCGTCAAGTTTTTCGAGCTGGGTCTGGGCCTTGGTCTCTTGATTCCTGGCTTCTTCAAGGTGGGAGGTGGCGGTCGGCACGGATTCACCGGCCAGTTTGACGAGTTCGCCCGTTTCCTTGACGATGACCGCCTCTTTCTTGGCGGCGGCCGGCAGGGCGGCGGTGGTTTTCTTGATCGCCTCTTTTTCCGTAGTGAGTTTCACCGCCTGCTGGTCCTCGATGACCTTGGCCAGTTTCTGCAGGAGGTCTTCCAAGGTGGCGAGCAGCTTTTCAGCGGCCTCAAGCTTGGCAATCTGCTTGTCGAGTTCCTGCTCGGCCCGTTTCAGGGCCTCGATGGCGGCCTGTTGGGCTTCAGGAGCATTCTGGCTTTTGGCGAGCGCCTTCTGGGATTTCTCCATCTGATTGGCGGCGTCGCTGAGGGCCTGCGCGGCGGCGGGCGCATCGGCGGCGGCTTTTTGCTGCACGTCCTGGGTCTTGTCCTTGATACCGCCTTGCACGGGCGCCTGCTTGACGAGTTCCAGCGAATTCTTTTCATCGGCCGCCGCGTCCGCCTTGAGCTTGGTTTCGAGCCGGATCAACTCCTGCACTTCCTCCTTCAGCTTGCGGAGATTGGCGAGAGCATCGGCCGGGGCGGCGGCATCGCGCTCGGCCTTGGCCAGGGCTTCCTGCAAGGCGCGCTTGGCCAGTTCGAGATTGGTCGCGGCCTCCTGCTGCTTGAGCGGCGCGGTGTTGATTTTTTTATCAATGGCGTCGCGGGCAGCGAAAATTTCCCGGGTCTCCTGCATTTTGTCCATCGCGGTCTTGAGGTAGGAGTAGGCGATGGGGGCGATGTCGGTCACGTCGCGGCGGATGAGATCGGTGTTGTCCACCAACTCGAATTGATGGTCTTCCGCAGTCTCGACATCCTCTTTGCGCTCCATCTTGCGGGTGTCAACGATGACCTGGCGCTGGAGCATGATGGCCTCGTCCGTTTCCTTGATGGCGACGCGGAGCAGATCGGTGGCGTCCTTGGACATGAGCAGGAGGCGGGCGACATCCCGCATCTGGTCGCGGGCCTTGCGTTCGTTGCCGGTGGCGCTCAGAAGTTTCGCGGTCTTCAGTTCGTCGATGGCCGAGTCTAGGGCGGGAATCATCCCGCCGGTCCGGGCCTGCTGGCGGGCGGCCTTGGGGCGCTCGCCGGTCGCGCTGCCGTCGCTGTCCTTGGCCAGCTTGTCGAGCCGTTCCAAAACGATGAGGACATCATCCTTGATCGCGCCCTGGTCCAATTGCTGGAGGCGGAGGGCGGACTGCTGGCTGTCATCAAACTGGCCGACCGGCTTCTGGTCGGTGAGTTTGGCGAGCCAGACGCCGACGCGCATGTTCGCGCCCTGGCGCGCGGCTAGGCGGCGGAGCTCGATGGACATCTCGTAGAGGGCCTGCTGGCGCTGATATTCGGCGAGGAGCTGCTTGAGCTGAGTGATGATGGTCTTCTGCCCGGAGTAGGCGTTGGCCACGCGCTCCTTGTTGGCGGCGTCATCGGTGGAGTTGCGGGCATCTTCGAGCAGGGCGGCGACTTGGCTCATTTCCTTTTCGCTGAGGCGGCCGAGGACAGTGCGGATGGCCTTGAGCACCTTGACGTCCTCGCCCTCGATGCCGTTGCGCTCGAATTCGGCGACGATGCTGGACAATTGCTGGCTGACGCGCTGGGTGGTGCGCTGGATCTGCTGCTGCTTCAAGGCCTGCTGAAGCATCTGCTCGGAGCGGGCCGGCGCGGCGGCGCGGGTCATGGGTGAAAGAAAAACGACGGCCAGCAGGGCCGCGAACCAAACGAGGTGTTGCGCCGGTTTTTTCATAATTATCAATGCTGCAAGTTCGACTGCGTTTTGACCGCTCTGCTCCACTCCATTGCCGGGGAGATTAATTTAGCCGGACGGACGAGGCAACCCTTATGTGGAGTCCGAAAGTTGACGGACGGAGGGCATCCGGTATTCAGCGCACCTGGTCACAGGACCGGTCACTTGGGCACCGGTTTGGCCAGGATGATCTTGCCCAGATTCTCATTCAATTTCTGCTGGTCGCTGGCGGTCTCGGCGATGCTGCTGAGGTAGTCACCAGCCCGGTTCAGCAGGTCTTCGCGCTTGGCCGACGTGCTGACGACCCGCGCCAGATGATGGTCGCTCTGGCCCACGCCCGGGCCGGTCACGTTGTTGTTGTCTTCCACCTCGATCCAGAATTCAAACCGGGAGCCTTCGTTGAGCGCCGGGGTGATCGTGGAGATTTTCCACTCGTAACGGTTGCGGACGCGGGTCAGAACTTGGGCGCCAATGTCCAGGTCGATAGTTTTGACCTCGTCGGAATCGCTTTCGCCCTGCTTGTAGCGGATGCGCGCCTTGCTGACTTGAAAGTCATCCACGGCTTCAAAGGAGATGAGCATGGTGGCCTGGCGGGTGATGAGTTCCTCCTTGCGGTCCGGATAAATGATGCGCACGGACGGTGCCTTGTCCGGCACGATCTCAACGCGATAGACCGCCGTGTCGTTCGTGGCGGACGCCATGCCAGCACTGTCAATCATGTCCACGGAAAATCCGGTCAAGCCCTTGGCGGGAATGGGAATCTCGGCCTGCAGGATCCGGGCATTGGTCGCGCTGACCTGCATCGTCAGCGGGGCCGCGTTGGTCAGTCCGACCAGGCGAATGGAGGCTGACTTGATTTCCTTGCTGGCCACGACGCTTAAACGCAACCGGCTGCCGGCCAGCAGGGAGAGGTCGCCCAAGGAGCGGCGCGCGTTCGGCAGGCGCGTATAGGCGGGATATGCCTGATCGCACAAAATCGTGGTGACAATCGGCCGCGGCAGCACTTCCACCTGATGCGTCTGGCTGGAGCCGTCGTTCAGGTAAACCACGTATTGGAAGCTCTGCTGAACGTTCTCGATGGCCCGCGCAAATTTTTCCTTCTGCTCCTTGTCCTTCTCCATCGGGAATTCCTGGTCGCGCCGGTTGGACATGATTATCTTCAAACGGCCGGCGGATGGAATCACCCCCTTGGCCGAGGCTTCGATGCGGACGCTGTCGCCGCGCCCGATCTTGGTGTCGCCCGTCAGGGAGGTGACCAGCGTTTTGCGCGGCACCGGCGTGCTGAAGAGGAAGGCCCGCTTCAGCAGGTCCCGGCTCACCTCTCCGCCGCCAATGAAGGAGAAAATCCCCAGCGCGAGGGCGGCGAAGGCCCAGAGCGCGGTTTTTTTCAGGTCGCGGGTCGGGATGATCGCGTTGAAATCCACCGGGCCGGCCATGGCCTCCGTTTCGGTGACCAAGGCCCGGACCATCACGGGCGCCGCCCCGGCCGGGATCGCGCCGGGCAGGGTCAGTTGCAGGGAGGAGATCAGGCGGCTGCGAAATTCCGGCCGGGCCTTTTCCACGATCAGCGCCACCATGTCGTCATCCGGCTGGCGGGCGAGCGGAACAATCACAAACTGCCAGGCCATCCAGCCGATCGCCGCCGTCTCGGCCAGCAGCAGCATGGCCCGCAGCGCCCAGGGGAAATCCAGCCACCAGTCGAGCACCATGCCCATGCCCAGCACGAGCACGACCGTGCCGACGACCATGGACAGGCCGGTGCCGGCCGCCGTCTGGACGCGTTTGCGGCGCACGACCCCGATCTTTTCGATGAGCATCGTGCTCGGCGGCACCTGCCGCGCTTCTTCAGTCCTGTCTAAAACTTCAGGCATACGGGTCTATTTCAAATGCGACATCTTGCGCAAAATCCATTCGGCGCTGACCACGCCGAGCAACAGCAGAAAATACAGGGGCGAGGACCACAGTTCGACCTCGAGCGGCGACTTGACGCGTTCGGCCCTCTGGCTGATTTTTTCTGGCAGGGTGAACAAATCCTCCTCGCGGAAAAAGGCGCCGCCGGTGGTGGCTGCGATCTCTTTCAGCATCGTTTCGTTCATGGCGGTCTCGCCCAGCTCGAACTTCGGCTCGGTCACGTTGAATTCCAGCGGCGTGTTCAGGTCCTGCTCGACAAAGAACTGGTACTGGCCGGGGGTCTGCACGGTGAAATCTCCGCGATAGAGGCCGGGCTGTTCGGGAATCGAGCGCAGCATCACATCGGTTTGCTTGCCCCCGCCGCCGGAACGCAGACCATACACGCCCTTGACGAACGGTTCCTGCAACGGCTCATAGCCCGCCGTGTAGAGCCGCGCGTAAACCGAAACCCGGTCGCCCGTCATGTAGTTCTGCCGGTCGGTGGTCAGTTGCGTCCGCTTGGAAAGGCCCATCAGCCGCTGGATGGACAGGCGCTGCGCGATCTGGCTCCAGATGGTGGTGTAGTAGAGGTCGCCCGCGTTTTTGCGCCAGCGCCAGGTGTTGTCCGTGCCGACATACATGACCTGGCCCAGGCCGTATTGCTGGAGGGCGATGACCGGCATTTTGCCAAAGCGGGATTCCTTCGTCGGGTCCGGATCGACGAGCAACACCTCGGCGGCCGGCTTGGGCCGGGAAACTTTCGCCACCCAGTAAACCGGCGGCAACTGCTTCCACAAGGCCACGCTCTCGTCCTCCTTGTCGGAAAGGCGCATCATCTGGTTGGCCCGGCCGGCGGCGGTCAGCTCCAGGCGCACCGGCTTGTCCGAGATGACCTCGGCGAGTGATTCCACCCCGGTGCCGTCAAACTCCACCGGCAGCATCTTCTCGATCACCGTCCGGCGATAGCCGGCCGGCGTGTATTTTTTTCCGGCGAGCATCACGAACGAGCTGCCGAACTTGGAGACCAGTTCGCCCAGATTTTCCAGGTTGGTCACCGGCATCTTCCGCGGGTCCACGTCGCCGAAAATCACCAGGTCGTATTTGAAGAGGTCGTCCTTCTTGGCCGGAAACTGGTCGAGATAGAGCGAGTTGGTGCCGCGCGCGATGGACGGGTCGCCTTCGATGAGCAGGCACTTCAAATCCACGCGGCGGTCGCGCGACATCATCGCCTGGAGGTAGCGGAACTCCCAGCGCGGGGACTGGTCGATGAGCAGCACCTTGATCTTGCTGTCGATGACCTTGATGTGCTGTGAACGGGCGTTGTTGTCCTTCACGGTCTCGTCGTCGCGCGGTTCAATGGAGGCGGTCAGCTCAAAATCACCCGGCACCGGCGGGGTGAAGCGCATCGGCACCACCATCTCGCCGTCCGCGCCGAACACGATCTCCTTCTCGTCCACGACCGTGCCGCCGAAGGTGAGCTTGAGCCGGGCGGATTGGTCCTTCAAGCCCTGCGAGCGGAGGCGCACCGTCACCGGCACCTCGTCCTTCACGAAGGTCACGTCCGGCGCGAAAATGTTGCCCACGATGATGTCGCGCGGCGAGGTGATGCCGATGCCGTAAATGTAGAGCGGCACGCCTTCCTGCGAGAGTTGCGCGGCCACGTCGCGCGGGTGGCTGCCGCTGTTGTTCGCGCCGTCGGTGACGAGCACCACGCCCGCCAGGGGCTGGCCGCGCTTGCGGTTGATCACTTCGCGCACTGAGTCGCCGATGGAGGTGAGCTGGCCCTGCGGGTTCAGCTTGTCCACCCAGAGGTATTCCTCGATGGTGGTTTTCTTGGCGATCGCGTCCTTGCCGGCCGCATTAGTGTCCAAGGTGCTGACCCGGGGGAGTTCCACCACGCCCTGCCCGAAGGTGAAGGCATTGACGTCGTAGTCCTTTTCCAGGCGCGGAAGCAGATTGACCTTCTGGTTTTTTAACATGCCCTTGAGCAGGTCCACGCGCGAAACTTGTTCCACATCCTTCAGCCGGGCCTTGTCGAGCGGCTGCCCAAGCCCCTTGGTCGGGTCGATCAGATTTTTCGCGATGGCCGCGCGCTTCTGATCGTTGCCGTCCAGGCGCGGGTCCTTGATCTGCATCGAGGCGCTGTCATCGACGAGCATGACGAGCAGCCGGC
>CANMZY010000189.1:0-6657 GCA_947502425.1 Verrucomicrobiales bacterium | reverse complement strand
CACCGCTCCCGCGTGGAGCAGAAACATCAGAAGGAACGAACGCCGGAGTCGCATGGAAGCTTTCTCAACGCTTGCGCCGCCGGGTCGGGCCGAAGTAATAGCCGCCGCTCAGGCGCACGCCCTTGACCTGCCGCTCGTAGGCCGAGCGCTTGTCCTTCGCCTCGTCGAAGAGCGCGGTGTAATGGTAGTTGAAACCCTCCAGCTTCACCCGCTCGATCTTCTGATTAATGAACCGCTCGATGGCGGCCATGTGCGTCCCGTCCTCAGCCACCATCAGGGTGAAGGCGTCCCCCGCCGCCTGGGCGCGGCCGGTGCGGCCGATGCGGTGGATGTAATCCTCCGGATGCTGCGGCACGTCGTAGTTGACGACGTGGCTCACGTCCGCGATGTCCAGTCCGCGCGCGGCAATGTCCGTGGCCACCAGCACCTCGTAAAGCCCGTCCCGGAAACCCTTCAACGCCTGCTCGCGCTCCCGCTGCGTGCGGTTGGAATGCAGCACGGCCACGGAGTGATTGTTCTTCTTGAGCAACGCGGCGATCCGGTCGGCGCGATGCTTCGTCCGGCAAAAGATGATGACCGAATCATATTTAATGTGGTCGAGCAGCGCCCGGAGCAGATCGGACTTCTGATCCTCGGCCACGGGATAGACGACGTGCTTGACCGTCTCGGCCGGAGTGCGGCGCGCGCCGATCTCGATGGTCTCCGGAGACTTCATCGCCCACTGGATGAGCGTCTCGATCTGCGGCGGGATGGTCGCGGAGAAGAGCGAGGTCAGGCGCTGGCGCGAGCATTTCTCCACGATGCGGCGCACATCCGGCAGGAAACCCATGTCCAGCATCCGGTCCGCCTCGTCGAGCACGAGATACTTGATCTGGTCCAGCCGGCAGGTGCCGCGCTCCATGTGATCGAGCAACCGGCCCGGCGTGGCCACGATGATGTCCACGCCGGCCTTGAGCGCGTCCGTTTGCGCGCCGTAGCCGACGCCGCCGAAGATCACGGCCACCTTGATGTCGGTGAAGCGGGCGAAATCGCGGATGGCCGTCTCGACCTGGGCGGCCAGTTCGCGGGTCGGTTCGAGGATGAGCACGCGCGAGACATTCCCGCCGCGGCCGAGCTGCGAGAGGATGGGCAGGGCGAAGGCGGCCGTCTTGCCGGTGCCGGTTTGCGCGCTGCCGATCACGTCCGTGCCGGCCATGAGCAGGGGGATGGCGCGGAGCTGGATGGGCGTCGGCTCGACGTAGCCCATCGCCTTGACACCCTCCAGCACCTGGGGGGAAAGACCAAAATTACTGAATGCCATAGGGCGCGAAGCTTAACGGCGGTGCGGAGGAAGGAAAGAAAATGTTCGCGTCGAATTGCGGGCGGGGCGGAGGCCAGGGGCAAAGCGGAAATCGGGAAGGCGGGAAGGAGGAAACACAACGGGCGCGCGCGGCGGCGAGCGGCGTGGGCGGGAAGAAGCCCGAACGGCTGGAAGAGAGACGGAAAAGCAAAAAGCAAGGGCGGGACGGGCGCCGGAAACTCTGCCGGGCGGCTTCAACCACGGATGGAAAGGACGCTCCGCGCGCTGACACCCTCAACCAACCCCACCTCCCCCGCACGCTCCGGTCCTTCCCATCCTTTGGTGGTTAGGCGGCATGGTCATGGTCTCAATCCTCGCTTTGACGCGCACGCAGGGCAATAGCATGTGTCGAGTGCCATGCGGCCCTCCGACCCCTCTGGCGGTGGCACGAACCAACCCAGCGCCTTCGCTTTGTCGGCGATGTGTCGGCAACAGATGTCGTCGCAACCCTCGAAGCCCTCGTCTGGAGGCAGGTCTGCCTGACAGTCGGCGCATGTGAAGCTGAGGACGAAATACGCGTAAGCATCGTAAGAGTGCGTCTGAAAAATCATGCAAGCTGAGGAATTAAGCCAGTCGGCGGAGTTGAATTCGGATCATCGCGATGTAGATCCACGCCACGGCGCTGGACTCGGTGGTTTCGTAATCGCGCACCAGTCGCCGCTGGTGCATCAACCAGCCGAAAGTGCGCTCCACCACCCAGCGGCGCGCCAATACCTTGAAGCCCCTGGCGGAGTCGGAGCGTTTAATGACCTCGACGGCCAGTTTCGGGCGGAGTCCTTTGACCCATTGTGCAAAGGACTCGCCGGTATAGCCACCATCCACCCACAGGAGGCGCAGCCAGGTGAACCAGCCGAGGACGCGGCCCAACAGCAACTGGGCGCCGGCGCGTTCCGTGGTGCTGGCTGGGGTTACGGCCACGCCGAGCACCAGTCCCAACGTATCCACCAGCAGATGGCGCTTGCGGCCTTTGATCCGTTTGGCGGCGTCATAACCCACGGGACCGCCGTGACCCGCCGACTTGACGCTTTGACTGTCCAGAATCGCGGCCGTGGGCCGGCTACGCTTGTCATGGGTTCGCCGCACGAGCGTGCGCAGCGCGTCGTTGAGGACCGCCCACTGGTGGTTGAGCGTCCATTGCCGGAAAATATGATAAACGGTTTTCCACGGGGGAAAGTCGGTGGGCAGATAGCGCCACGGGCAGCCACATTTGACGACATAGAGGATGGCGTCGAGGATGCGCCGCCGGTCGGTAGGTGGGCGTCCGCGTTTGGCGGGTTTGGGGAGCATCGGCTTGAGGTAAGCCCATTGGGCATCGGTGAGACTGGTTTCATAGGTGGCGTTTTTCACGCCCCAACGGGGGCTGCGCTTAACATTGGCCGCCGGACTCCAGGTCGGATGTCAACCCATCCTTCAATAAATCGTTCGCGCACCAGCCGACAGTCCTGTGAACCGCGCACCAATTCGGAAAATTTGATTATTCAGACAAGCTCTGACGCGACTTCGCTTTCAGTCATGTCAAGTTCCTCAAAAAATTCCGCCGCTGCGCGGGGCTGGCAAAAGGGTGAAAGAGCAAAAACTAAAGCCCCCTCACACACCGAAACCCGACAGAGTCGTTCGCGAAGCCCGGGTTGTAGTAGTTGCGGTTGGCGCAACGCGCGTTGTCGGCGTAGCCGTTCCAATAGCCGCCGCGCAACACACGGTAGCTCAACGGCCCGACAGGTCCGTGCGGGTCGCTCCCTCCTGCATACGGCGTTCCTTTCCAATCCCAACACCACTGCCTCACATTCCCGGCCATGTCATTCAGCCCATACCCGTTGGGCGCATACGATCCCACCGGACTGGCGAAATTCAGCGGCCTCCTCACCGGCTTGAAGACCGCGCAGGAACAAGGCGCACCGCTGCTCGACCGCACGATGGTTCTTTTCGGCAGCGTGATGGGCGACGCCAACACGCATGACAACCACAACCTCCCCGTGCTCCTCGCCGGCGGCGGCTTTAAACACGGCCAGCACCTCGCCTTCGACAAAACGAACAACACGCCGCTGGCGAATATCTACGTCTAGATGCTGCAACGGCTGGGTATCGGGAGCGAAAAGTTCGCGACCAGTAACGGAACGATGCGAGGGTGGAGATGGCGTGAAGACGACACGCTTGATACTGCTGAACCAGGACAGATAAAGTGGCGATGCGATGAAACATTTGCCGGCGAAAATATTTCTTCTTTCGGGGCTGTTGCTGATGTTTCCACATGGCAGGGCCCGCGGCGGCGATGCGGCGGCGGAATTCAACGATTCGATCCGGCCGCTGTTGCAGGCGCATTGTCTGGATTGCCACTCGGCCAAACTGAAGAAGGGTAATTTGGACCTGGAACGGTTCGCGACGGTGTCCGGGGTGCAGCAGGATTTGCGCACCTGGCAACAGGTGCTCGAGATGTTGGAGAGCGGCGAAATGCCGCCGAAGGAGGGTAAGTCGAAGCCGCTGCTGCCTGCGGGCCGGCAACGGTTCGTGACCTGGACGCGCGATCTGATCCATGCCGCCATGCTCGCACGTTCGGGCGATCCAGGGCCGGCGATGATCCGCCGGTTGAGCAATGCCGAGTATGACCGCACCATCCATGACCTGACGGGCGTGGATCTTCGCCCGGCAAAACATTTCCCCGCTGACGGTGCCGGCGGCGAGGGCTTCCTCAATGCGAGCGAGGTGCTCGAAATCTCGCCCGAGTTGCTGGCCAAGTATTTCACCGCCGCCAAACAGGTCGCGGCCCACGCGGTGTTGTTGCCCGACGGGTTTCGCTTTTCTCCGTCCGAGTCGCGGGAGGATTGGTCGAATGAAGTGCTGGGGCAACTCCGCGCCTTCCACGCGGAATGGACGGACGAACGCGGCGGCCTCCCGCTGGAGCACTACCTCGCGGCCCTGCTGCGGCAGCGCAAGGCGCTGGCGACGGGCGAGGCGAAGTTTGCCGCAGTCGCCGCGCAGGAGCGCCTGTCTGCGAAGTATCTCGAATCGCTGTGGGGGCTGTGGCAGGACGACAAGGCGGCGAATGTGTTCCTCGCGCCGATTCGCAGCGCATGGAAGCTCGCGCAGCCGGAGGACGCGCCGGCCCTTGCGCTGCGCATCCAGACGTGGCAGGGCGCGCTGTGGAAAACGTTCCTCGGCGGCACGGCGGCGGCGGGCGGGCAGCATCTTGGCGTGCGACAGGTGGGGGTGATGCCGTCGTTCGCCGCAGAGAGCCAGGTATTCGAACTAAAGTCGTCGTCCTTCAAGCCGCCGGAGGTCGTGTTTTATCTCGCGGCGCGTGCGTTTTCAAAAAGCGACCAGACGTTTCTGCGCTGGGAGCGTCCGCGGTTCGAGGCGCCGGGTCAGCCGCCGCTTTCGTTGCGCGATGCGCTCCTGTTAGCGGAGGAGAGCCGCAAGGGCCAGGCCGCGAAGCCTGTAATGGCGGGCACCACGCCGCTCGCGCTCGAACGTTTCGGGCGGCATCCGGCGGAGGGGGAAGTGGATGACATCAGCTTCGTGAGCAAAGGCTCCGAAGTGCTGGAGGTGCGGCTGCCGGCAGCGCTTATCGGCACGGACGACATGAAGCTCGGCGGGGCGCTGAATGGACGGACGTTCGTCGTGGAGGTGCGGATGGACGCGGCGAGTTCGCCCGCGGCGGTCGCGCAGGTCCAGGTGAAGCCAGGCGTGGTGCGCGATGTGGCGGTCACAGCGGCCACAGTGATGGAGGGCGGGCCGGTTTTTTTTCGCGGGGCGAAGGGGATCGCGGCGGCGACGCTGCAACGGGACGCGGACGAGTTCCGCCGCTGGTTCCCGGCGCTGGTCTGTTTTCAAAAAATCATCCCCACGGATGGCGCGGTGACGTTGGAGCGATTTCACCGCGAGGATGAGCCGCTCGTGCGCCTGCTGCTCGATGACGCGCAGCGGCTAAGGCTGGACCGGCTGTGGCGCGAGCTGCACTACACGAGCCGCGATTCGATTTTGGTTTTGGAAAGTCTCGCCACGCTCACGAAGGGCGAGATTGGCGAATACGAGCAAATGCGAAAGGGCCTCGAGGCGGACGCCGCCGCGCTGCGCCAGGAGTTGCTCGGCTCCGAGCCAGGGCACCTTGCGTCCGTGCTCGATTTCGCGGCGCGCGCTTTCCGGCGTCCGCTCGCGGAGGCGGAGCAAGAGGAGCTGCGGAAGCTTTACCGGACGCTGCGCGGCCAGAACCTCGCCCACGATGAGGCGTGGCGCGGGGTGCTGGCGCGCGTGCTTGTGTCCCCGGCGTTTCTCTACCGGCTCGAACAGCCGGGGCCGGGCAAGCTGCCCCGTCCGGTTTCCGACTGGGAACTCGCCACCCGGCTGAGTTATTTCCTGTGGGCGACGATGCCCGACGACGAGTTGCGCCGCGCCGCCGCCGCGGGGAAATTGCGCGACCCGCAACAGCTCGCGGAACAGACGCGGCGGATGTTGCTGGACCCGCGCGTGCGCGGCATGGCTGTGGAATTCGGCACGCAATGGCTGGAGGTGCGGGCGTTCGACGAGTTTGCGGGCCGCGACGAAAAACTGTTCCCCGCCTTCGACGCTTCGCTGCGCGCCGCGATCTACGAGGAGACGATTTTGTTGTTCGCCGATCTTTTCCAGGCGGACCGCCCGGTGGGGCAGTTGCTCGACTCCGACGCCACGTTTGTGAACGAGCGGCTGGCCGCGCACTACGGCATCCCCGGCGTCGCGGGGCCGGAATGGCGGCGCGTGGAAGGCGTTCGAAAATTTGGCCGCGGCGGGGTGCTGGGCCTCGCGAGCGTGCTTACCAAGCAATCCGGCGCGGCGCGGACCAGTCCGGTCCTGCGCGGCAATTGGGTCGGCGAAATCCTGCTGGGCGACCGCCTGCCACGTCCGCCTGCGAATATCCCGAAACTTCCCGAGACCGAGGATCCCTCCGGGCTGACCGTCCGGCAGATGGTCGAGAAGCACGTGCAGGCCGAGCAATGCGCCATCTGCCACCGGCGCATTGATCCGCTGGGGTTCGCGCTGGAAAACTTCGACCCCATTGGCCGCTGGCGCGACCAGGATGCGGGTGGCCGGCCCATTGATGCGAAGGCGAAGCTCAAGAGCGGGGCGGAATTCGCCGGCGTCAGCGGCCTGCGTGCGCACCTGCTCGGACAGCGCAAGAAGGATTTTCAGAGGCAGTTCTGCAAAAAACTGCTCGGATACGCGCTGGGCCGCGGCGTGTCCTTCGGCGATCAGCCGTTGCTCGACGACATGGCTGCCGCTTTGAACCGCAGCGAAGGCCGCGTCTCCGCCGCCATCCTGGCCGTGGTCGCCAGCCCGCAGTTCCGATC
>CANMZY010000188.1:0-6686 GCA_947502425.1 Verrucomicrobiales bacterium | reverse complement strand
GACATCGTGACCACCGACTTTGGCTATCACATCATCAAACTCCACGAGATCACCCCGCCGAAAAAAGTCGAACTAGCCGAGGTCAGCCCCCGCATCAAGGAGGTGCTCACCCAGCAGGAGATGGAAAAATCGATGCCTGACTTCTTTGAGAAAATCAAAAAAGAGGGCGAGGTGAAAATTCTGGACGAGAAGCTGGCCGCCATCCCGCTGCCCAAGCCCGAGGCCAGGCCCGTCCCGCCCGCGCCGAAATAGCGGTGGGCCATACCATTCACGAAAGGCCCGGCCCCGCCGGGCCTTTTTCATTGGTCAGCGGAGCGCTGCCCGGTCCCCGGTCGCCCTTCCCCTTCGGGTGCCTTCGTGGTTTCCGCCTGATGGCTCCGGCCGTCGGATGAACAAACGGGGCTTTTGAAAAAAGCATTCCCCACATGCCGGTTGATTTTTCCCGCACGCGCCGGTACAAAACCCGCATGGGCGCACAATGGAAACAAGCCGGCCGCGTGGAGAACGCGACCAAACGCGGACAACTGTTCGGCAAACTCGTCAAAGAAATTCAGGTCGCCGCCAAGCTCGGCGACCCGCATCCTGACTTGAACGCCCGCCTCTTCGTCGCCGTCGAGGCCGCCAAAAAAGCCTCCGTCCCCCGCGAAACCATCGAGCGTGCCATCAAGAAAGGCGCGGGCCTCCTGGATGAAAAGGTCAATTTCGAGACTGTCACCTACGAAGGATTCGCGCCCGCCAAAGTTCCCGTGATCGTCGAGTGCCTCACCGACAATCGCAACCGCACCGCGCCCGACATCCGCCAGTTGTTCAAGGCCGGCTCCATGGGCACGCCGGGCAGCGTGGCCTTCATGTTCGATCATCTTGGCGTCGTCGAGGCCCACCATGCGGACACGAAACAGGACATCGAAGCCGCCGCCATCGAGGCGGGCGCGGACAATGTCGAACCGCTGGAGCCGGGCGAAGTTCCCGAAGGCCGGCTTGGCGCGCGCTTCACCGGACCGATCACCGCGCTCGACACTGTGGCCAAATATCTCAAGAGCGCCGGCTGGACCGTCACCGCCTCCGAGCTACGCTTTCTCGCGAAAAATTTCATCGAAGTCAGCGACGCGCAGCGCAAGGAAGTCATGGATTTTCTCACCGCCCTCGACGACCACGACGACGTGCATCGCGTCTATGCGGCGATTCGTTAGCCCGTGAACAAACGCGCGCTCGTCAAAAAGATTCTCGTCCGGCTCCACGCCGAGCTGCTCTCCTTCGCCAAGGCCGCCCGCGCCGCCCATGCCGAGGCCACGCACGAACAGAACAAGGCCGAGAGCAAATACGACACGCGCGGTCTCGAAGCCGCCTATCTCGCCGGCGGCCAGGCCCGGCAGGCGGCGGAAACTGAAAAGACCATCGAACAATTTCAAACCCTCCCGCTGTCCTCTTTCGGGGCGAAAGACCCCATCGCCCTGAGCGCGCTCGTGGAACTGGAGGCGCGCGGCGAACGGATGTTTTATTTCCTCGGCCCGCGCGGCGGCGGCCTGGAGATTCAGCACGGCGGGAAGGAAATTCTTCTCATCACCCCGCAATCGCCCATCGGCCAGTTGCTCCTCGGACGCAAGACGGGCGACCGCGTGAAATTCGGCACCGGCGCGCAGCAGATGGAGTATCGCGTCCTCGCCGTGAGTTGATAGACAAGCCATGTAGGGGCGGCAGAATATGGGGGATTATCGTCTTGATAGACGCTCAAGACGTCTCGCAATAATTACGTCATTCGACCGGCGGAGCAAAACTATGCGATTCGTTGATTTATTTTCCGGCCTCGGCGGCTTCCATCTTGCACTTGGGCAATTGGAGCATTGGATGGCGCGGGCCACACGTCGAACGAACCAACCACTAAAGCGCAAATGAACCATGCCGAAGACTCGCATTGACAATAATCTCCCCGGCAATCGCCGCGACAGCGGTGGCCGAACCAGCCTTCGTTACCAGTTGTTTCCTCGTTCAGTTGGAATCACTGAAGAGCTTCGCGCCTGGTGGAGTGTTTCAAGGCATCCCACAACGAGATAAACTCGCACAAAAAACACACTGAACAGCGACGGCGCTCTGCGGTTCCTCCGCCCTCGGTTTGAATCGTTGGGATTCACGGTTGAGACGAGGAAATCCAAGGGTGAAAAAATTCCCGTACCAGTGTTGTTTGGCCTGAACAACCACATCGACAAATTTTTTGATGCCGATGCCCTTAGCAAAGATGGAAATATCGTGATCGAAGTCGAGGCGGGACGTGCTGTCGTGAACTACCAATTTCTCAAGAAAATATTTCTGGCGAGCATGATGCACGGCGTTGAATTCTTGGTGCTCGCAGTGCGAAATGACTATCGAGGCGGCGACGACTTTCACAGCGTCCACTCTTTTTTTGGAGACGCTCTACATCAGCAACCGACTGGCGCTACCACTCAAAGGGATTGTTCTCATCGATTACTGAGGGATGAAGCGTAAACACGCCAAGGCACCAGCCTCATGCTCGTTATCCTTATTATTGTTTGCAGATTCGGGTGCTCTCTTTCGTTGCCTTTTGGTTGCTAGGAAATCTCGATAGCACGATCATGCACGAAACCGCCCTCGAACATCTCTCCCGCGCCGACAAAACCCTTGACCGTCTCATCGCGCGCGTCGGCCCGTGCGACTTGAAACCGCGCAAGGCCCACAGCCCGTTTCAAGCGCTGGTCAGTTCCGTGGTCTATCAACAGCTCAATGGCACCGCCGCCGAGACGATTTTGGGCCGTGTCCTCGCGCTCTATCCCGGCAGAAATTTTCCCGCGCCCGAAGATTTTCTCGCCACGCCCGACGACCCGCTCCGCGCCGCCGGGCTTTCCCGCGCGAAACTCGCGGCGATCAAGGACATCTCCGCCAAGACCCTCGAAGGCATTGTGCCCGCGGCGGCGGCCATCCGCCAACTGGCGGACGCGGAGATTGTCGAACGCCTGACGACCATTCGCGGCGTGGGGCCGTGGACGGTGGAGATGCTCCTGATGTTCACGCTGGGCCGGCCCGACGTGCTGCCCGCGACCGATTACGGAGTGCGCCAGGGCTTCGCGCTGACCTATCGCCGGAAGGAACTGCCCGCGCCGCGCGAACTCCTCGCGCACGGCGAACGCTGGCGTCCGCACCGCACCATTGCCGCGTGGTATATGTGGCGTGCGGTGGATTTGTCGCGAGCGAAGAAAGGGTAGCGGCGCATTGGGCGCCCGCGGAGCGCGGGCCTGCGACCCGCAGCAGCTCGTGCCCACGGAAACAGCCGGGTTCTGAACCGCGGCATCCCCTCGTCACACGCTGCGGGTCATAGACCCGAGCTCCGGGGCAATGTCAAGATGCGCCCGCGCGGCAGGGCGCGTTTGGTTGGAGTTCATGTTCAGCATGGCTGCGGTCCGATCAGCTCCACCCGCAGATGCCCCGCCGATAAAATCATTTCCTCCGCAGCACCAGGACGAGATTGTCCGCAAGCCGGAGCGCGCCGAGGCTTTTTTCCACGGCGGAGTAAAGCGCGCGGACGGGCTTGAGCCGCGCGTCCTCCTTCCATGCGGTGGTGCGCTGCAGCAGCCGGGCGCGTTCCTCGTCCGGCACGCGCGCCGTGCCGCCACGCACATCTTGCGCGATCACGACGGGATTGAAGTGCGTCGAGCGCAGCGCGGTGATTGCAAAGGCCGGCTCCTGCGCCGCCATCGCCCGCAGTGTCCGGACTGAGAAATAATTCACATGATCGGGCAGCACGTAGCGGTATTTCGCGCCGAGCAGTCGCACAGCCAGCGATTGCAGATTGGGCACGAGGATGAAACAAAATCCACCCGCGCCCAGCAGCGCCGCCGCCTGGCGGAGGAATCGCTGCGGCTCGACGAGATGTTCCAGCACGGCCCAGAAGGTGATCGCGTCGAAGCGGCGTCCGCCCAGATTCCATTCCAAAAAGGGCGCGCGGATGATTTCCACCCCGCGCGCGGCGGCGTGATCGAGCGCTGCGCCGGCCACGTCGGTGCCGGTGGCGGAGTAGTCGCCGGGGAAACGCCGCTGCAGCTCGCCGAGGAAGGCGCCGGTGGAGCAGCCCACGTCCAGCACCGCGCCGCGCGTGACGAACTGGCGAAAGAGACGCAGTTCGCGGTCGAAGCGGCTCGTGGCGAAATCGCCCTCGAGCTTCACGGCCGAGAGGTAGAAGGGAATGGCGAGGCGGTCGTAAAATGCGCCGGAGACCAGCTCGGGCGCGACGGGATTCGCGAAGACCATTTTGCAGCGGCAGCAGCGGACGACCCGGAGATTTTCTTTCTGCCAGTGCGGCGCGGCGTCGTCCGCCCCGCAGAGCGGGCAGGGGCGGCGCGGGTCGGAGGTTGGCGGCGCGGACGGCACGGCGATTGAATACGCGAGCGGGAAGCGTGCGGCGAGCCGGATTGTCCGGTGGAATGTCGCGGTTGGGAAATCCGCGCTTGCCAACGGTGTGGCGCTTTGGCGAAATGTCGCCGCCGGTAGCGCGGTTAGCTCAGTGGTAGAGCATTACCTTGACACGGTAGGGGTCGGAGGTTCGAAACCTCCACCGCGCACCATCTTCGTTTATCCCAATAAAAACAGCATAAACGAGCATTTTGGTCATCACAACTAACAACAAAACTAACAACATCTTCACCGAGATTCAGCGACGTTTATGGATGTTCAGCGAGGTTCCAAGCTCTCCCATTTCACCATCTCACCAGCACTCTTTTTCCAAACGCTCACCCCATCTTCACCCCAGAATCTCCGTCTCCATTTTCTTGGCCTCCTGCTCAAGCGGCCCAAACGGATACCCCACATCAAGACACTCCTCCAAATATGCGCTGAGATTGTCATTGATCCCCCAGCAGTTCTCAAAGAGGATTTTCTGGCAGGAAGATTTTTTCAACCTTCAGCAGCCGGACTCGATTTGGCTCTTTCACCCCAATCTTCCGGGCATCTTCCTTTTGAGATTCTGTCAATTGAACCCCATCTTGAAGGATCATGCGCTCGTTCGATTCAGCCCAGGCGCAAGCAAAAGGCAGCAATATTTTGAGGGCTGGTGAGATGATCATTCTTTGGATTTTGCTCCTTGGTTTCGGAAATAAACATCGGATTCGCCACCGTCATCACCCACCGTCGCAAAGAGAGAGCGGCGCGTTCATCAAAACTTTACTCAATTCCCGGGCAGTCCAAAGTGAGCGAAAATTTCTTGGACACGCTTTTGGATCAGGCCCTCGAACATCCCGGCACGTTCACACATCACATTCATCTGGGCAAAATCCTGGGCGAGAAATGCAGTCAGCTCGTTCGTGTCAAACTGCACAGCGCATTTCGGCTGATCGTCCACTTTGATTGCAGTGAACGTCTTCAAACAGCACAGAACCATCATTTTCAATCCGTCCTGGTCGAGGTTGCAGAAGTAGAGCCAGAAGGGCCAGGCTTGATGAAATGCCGCGTAGAATTTTCGCACTTCAGGGATGCTGTGGATTTCTCGAGGGTCATTGTCATAGCCGTCGATGCAGAACACAAAACTGTTCATCAGTGCACGAAGTTTTCTGCCGGAAGTGAGTTTGTCAGGTGCATGGAGACTGAGGAAATGGGAGAAATCCAGCCGCTCCACTTTTGACCGGCTGAACTGGTAGAAAATGAGATCGCATGCCCATGCGTTTGATTTTATGGGGGAGATGGAATCGAGGTCACGCAAAAGTGTTTTCCCAATGCTGACTGAAATCTCCGCCTCTATATTCTTCGCCTCCTGTTCAAGCGCCCCCGATACCGCACTTCAAGACATGCCTCCAAATACGCGCTGAGATTGTCGTTGATCCAACTCTACGGTGTCTAAGCCCATGACGTGTAGAGTGGCCATATCAACGACCCAACCTCAGCGACCCGGCCCGCGAGGGCGTCGGATTGCAACTTGGACGCGATGGTGCTGTTGGGAAGTTGCCACCGAACAATCCATGCGGTTCAACGCCCTCAAAGCCTGACTTTTCGGCTCCGAAAGCCACTCCCAAAAGCCCCCACGTCTTTTGGCGAATAACGTCGCGCCGCTCGACCATTCGCTCCGTGCCGGAGCCCGTCACTATTGCAGAAAACTACGGCAGAGTTGCAGCGCATGAACCTGCCCAAATCTCAGCGCTGCCGCCGCACGGATTTGGCTTCTCCCACGCTCGAGTCTTGGGAATACTAATCACGCCATACATGAGCCGACGAACCGAAAAGAAATACGCCGCCCTGACGCTCCTGGGGAACTCCCAAGCCGCGTTCCCCAAGTCGCCCAAGCAGGGCACGCTGGAGGCTTTCCCTAACCCCAACCCGCAGCGCGACTATTCCATCCGCATTGATTGCCCCGACTTCACGTCACTTTGTCCAGTGACCGGCCAACCCGATTTCGCCGAGATCATTGTCGAATACGTCCCCGACGACCGCTGCGTCGAGACGAAGTCGCTCAAGCTTTACCTCGCGTCGTATCGCAATGTTCATTCCTTCAACGAAGCCGTCATCAACCGGATTCTCGACGACCTCGTCGCCGTCTGCCATCCGCGCCGGCTGCGCATCGAGGCACGCTTCGTTGCGCGCGGGGGACTCGCTCTCAACGTGACTGCCGAGCATCCCCAAGAAACTGGTGCCGCCCGGCGCGCCGTCCAAAACGGGGGTAAAGCATGAAGCAGAAAGTCGTCGTGCTGGTC
>CANMZY010000187.1:0-6718 GCA_947502425.1 Verrucomicrobiales bacterium | reverse complement strand
CCGGCGCGTGGTTTGAAACCGCTCCGCCAGCGTGTCGAAAACCGGGGCCAGTCCATAGCGGTCCGCCAGCCGATGATCGCGGGCCACGGGGAAATTGGCGCGGCCCAGCTCCTCAAAATAACTCAGATCGGGAAAGCCCCGGCGCTTCGCCCGCGCGCGGATGCGCTCGGGAAATAGGCCCGTGAAGAAGAACGAGCGGTTGCCGATGTGGGCGCGGATGAAAAAGCCGGTGTGCTCATCCGCCATCTGCAACGCGGCCAGCATTTCAAAAAAGTAATTCAACGGCTCCGCCTGGCCGGGCACGCGGCACTCGGAGTTTTCCACGCGGAAAAACTCCGTGAGCATCTCCGCCACGTAGTCCGCCACCACGCGTTCTTCGATCCCGGCTCGCCGCAGCACCTGACGCACGAGGATGTAAAAGTAGAAGTGCGAGGAGACGCGCAGGCAGCCCTGATGTTAAAGCAGCGCGCGATGCAGCGCCTCGTCGTCGAGAATGAAGTCGCGGGTCTCGGCGTCGGCGAGCAGGGACACGACACACGCCGCCGCCCCGGTCTTGCCGACGAGGATGCTGACGACGAAATCAACATCCTCGGCGGTGAACTGCAACCGGTAATTGGGTTGGATGACTTTCATGTTTGATTGGCTTCAATGTTCACCGGTCCGACCAAAGAGCAAATCCGCTTCCACAACTGTTCATCGGCGGGCCGCGTGAAAGGTTCAGTCATTTCATTTCCGCGTTGTGCAGGGCAGACAGATTTGCAAACGATGCTGAAAACCCGGCATGGAAATCAACATCGCCCACATCACCGCCCGCTCGGAAAAAGAGGCGATGGACTGGAGCCTCGTCCTGGCCAGCCAGGGCATCGAGGCTTTCATCGACTGCGCGGAGGAGGACGGCCGCTGGCGGCTGCGAATTTCACCGGCCGAATTCGAGCGGGCGCAATCGGCCATCCGGCTGTATCGCCTCGAGAATCGCGGGCGCGTCTGGCGGCAGGAACTCCGGTGGACCGGGCTGCTCTTCGACTGGCGTGCGGGGTTCTGGTTCTGCCTGCTCGTCGCCCTGCACGCGCTGAACGAATCCGGGCGGGCCAGCCTGGAAGCGGCGGGCCTGATGAGCAGCGACGCCGTCCGCGCCGGCGAATGGTGGCGTCTCTTCACCGCCATCACGCTGCACGCTGACTGGGTTCACCTGGCCGGCAACGTCTCGTCGGGACTTGTGCTGCTCGGGCTGGCGATGGGTTCCTACGGCGCGGGCCGGGCGATGCTGGCGTCATTTCTGGCCGGGGCCGGTGGCAATGCGCTGTGGTTGTTCGGCCATGCGGAAAACCATCTGAGCGTCGGTGCCTCGGGGATGGTGATGGGAGCGCTCGGCCTACTGGCGGTGCATTCGCTTTCACTCCGCCATCACGGAGCGGCGGCTGCACAGTTGATCGTCCGAGGAGTTCTGGCGGGACTACTCCTGTTCGTAATGCTAGGGCTGAATCGTGGCCCCAGGGTCGACATCGTCGCGCACCTCGGCGGTTTTGTAAGCGGATGTCTGCTGGGTCTCATACTCGTCCTCCTGCCGGAACGCTGGACGAAAGACCACCGCCTCGACACCGCCGCCGGACTGCTCTGTCTCGCGCTGGGGGTGGTGACCTGGACATTGGCGGTGCGGTGACGGACGCATTTCGAAAAGGCCGCCCTTGATTTCCTGTTGCCATTCGTCGCGCACTTCCAATACTCGCCGCACCAAATTATGGCCGACGACAAAAAACGTTTACGACGTGAGCAAGATCAAGTCGCCGTTTGACCTTGCGGACTGGTTTTGACACGCCTAATTTTCAGGTATGATTACCGTTGAAACCACGGACAGCACTGTTCACATCACCATCCCAAAGAACGATGTGCCGACGGATCGGTTGAATTCGTTTCTGGACTGGCTGCGGCTGGAAGCCATCGCGCGACGGAGTAGAATGACGGAGAGCGAGGCGGAGTGTCTGGCCGATGAAATCAAGGCGGGCTGGTGGGCCGCAAATAAGGATCGATTCATCAAGCCGGCTTCATGAAAGCGGACTGCGTCGTGGTGGACACGAACATCGCCTTCAAAACACTGACTGCCCAGCGCGGCGAATTGAGAGACCGGCTCGGCCCATCCGTCACTCTGAATTTCTACAGCCCGCGCTTTTTGTTTGTCGAACTTTTCAAACACAAGGAGCGGTTGGCCCGCCCCGCGAAACTCACCGAAGACGAATTGCTGGAAGCGCACCGGCTCTGCAAAGACGTGGATGAAGCGGACACACCCTACGTGGCGTTCACGCTGCACCTGGACGGCCGCTTGTGGAGTGAGGACAAGGAATTGAAAAATAGGCTGCGAGCTAAGGGTTTTGACCGGTTCTTTGAGCCGTGAGCAAACCGGCCCACGCGTTGCATTCACGAAATCAGTTTGCACAGAGGTTTTTGTTTCTAATACTCACCGCACCAAATTATGGCCGACGACAAAAAGCACGTTTACGACGAGAGCAAAATCAAGACGCTCTCCTCCATTGAACACATCCGCCTCCGCACCGGCATGTACATCGGCCGCATCGGCGACGGATCGCACCACGACGACGGCTGCTATGTGCTGCTGAAAGAGGTCGTCGATAATGCCATTGATGAATTCATCATGGGCCACGGGCGCGAGGTGGAGATCAGCATCGAGGGCAACAACGTCTGCGTGCGCGATTATGGTCGCGGCATTCCGCTCGGCAAGGTCATCGAGTGCGTTTCGCAGATTAACACCGGCGCGAAATACAACGATGACGTGTTCCAGTTCAGCGTCGGCCTCAACGGCGTCGGCACCAAGGCCGTCAACGCGCTCTCCAAGGAGTTCGTCGTCCGCAGCCACCGCGACGGGGAATACGTCGAGGCGACGTTCAAGCAGGGCAAGCTCAAGAAGGAGGACAAGGGGAAAACGAAGGAGCCGAACGGAACATTCATCGCCTTCGAGCCGGACCCGCTCATTTTCAAGGACGCCGAATTCAAGGCGGAGTTCGTCGAGCGGCGGCTGCGGCATTACTCCTATCTGAACAGCGGCCTGAAGCTCATTTTCAACGGCAAACCCTTCCAGTCGCGCCACGGCCTGCTCGACCTCGTGATGGAGGATTTGCAGTCCGACCATTCCGAGCCGATTTATGCGCCGCTGCATTTCACGAGCAAGACGCTCGAATTCTGCTTCACGCACAGCAACAGCCGCTACGGCGAAACCTTTTTCTCATTCGTCAACGGCCAGTACACCAGCGACGGCGGCACGCATTTGAGCGCCTTCCGCGAAGGTTTGTTGAAGGCCGTCAACGAATACTCCAAGGGCGGCTACGACGGCGACGACGTGCGCGAGTGCATGGTCGGCGCGGTGGCGATCCGCCTGAAAGACCCGATCTTCGAATCACAAACGAAGAACAAGCTCGGCAACACCGAAATCCGCACCGAACTGGTGAACAGTGTGCGCGAGGAACTGCTCCATTTCTTCAATCGCAACAAGGCCATCGCCGAGAAAATCATGGCGAAAGTTGAGGACACCAAGCAGCTTCGCAAAGAATTGCAGGAGGTGAAGAAGCTCGCCCGCGAACGCGCCAAGGCCATCACCCTGCGCATCCCGCAGCTCAAGGACTGCAAAGTTCATTTCGACAAACCCAAGGCCAAGGGCAGAGGCTCGATGGTCTTCATCACTGAAGGCCAGTCCGCCGCCGGCAGCATCGTGAGCTGCCGCGACGTGAACACGCAGGCCATCTTCGTGCTCAAAGGAAAGCCGCTCAATGTCTGGGATCTCAAGCGCGACATCGTCTATAAAAACGACGAGATGTACAACCTTATGCGCGCGCTCGACATCGAGGACAATCTGGAGGGATTGCGTTACGAGAAGGTGATTCTCGCCACCGACGCCGACGTGGACGGCCTGCACATCCGCAATCTGCTCATCACCTATTTCTTCCGCTTCTTCGACCAACTCGTGCATGACGGCCATCTCTACGTGCTCGAGACGCCGCTCTTCCGCGTGCGCAACAAGCAGGAGACGATCTACTGCTACAGCGAAGCCGAGCGCGACACGGCGGCGGCGAAACTGGGCAAGAGCTGCGAGATCACGCGTTTCAAGGGGCTGGGCGAAATCTCCCCGAGCGAGTTCAAGCAATTCATCGGAAAAGAAATGCGCCTGAGCCAGGTCGAACACGCGCCCAAGCCCGACGCCGCGAACATCTTCGACTTCTACATGGGCAAGAACACCCCCGACCGCAAAGACTACATCATGGCGAACCTGGTCGTGCCGGTGGAGGAGTAGCGGCGTGGTGGGGCGAGACTCCGTCAACCCCTCATGGACGACGCAGGAGGCGCGAGCACTGAGATCATCACCGAAACCGGATCGATGCTCACTCCGTTTGCCTCGGGCTCGACTGAGTCTCTCCCCACCGGTTCACGGCGTCCGGCTTGTGAAAGCCCCTCGCCATGCGACCATGCGGCCATCACATGAAGTTGCCTTGTCTCACTGGTCTCATCGTGGCCGCCAGTTGGCTGGCCGCGTCGCCTTCCACCTTCGGAGCGGCCGGTTTCAAAATCAGCGCAGCCAGCCGCACCGGCACGATCACCTGGACGAACGCCTACACCAACGGGATCTGCACCGTCGAAACGGCCGCTAATCCCGCCGGCCCCTGGCAGCCCCGGCAAAATTATTTCACGACCGGCCTGGTCGGCCAGGCGGGCGTCACCCTCTCGCTGGGCAACCAGTTCCTTCGCCTGCTCGCGGCGGACATTTCGACGAACGCACCGCTGGCCTTCAGCAATCTCGTGAATTCCTACAGCGTGCTGCGGACGATTGCGGGCAGCGGCTTCGGCTCGGAGGACGTGACGAATTATTGGCAGGCCTCTTTTGAAGGAGGCTTCGCGACCAACGCCGCCCTGTCGCGCCCGCATTTTGCCATGGCCGACAATGCCGGGAATATTTTCATCGTGGACAAAGACAGCCACTCCGTTTTGAAGGTGGCGACCAACGGCCGGATTTACACCGTCGCGGGCACGCATCTCGCCGGCAGCGGCTCCGACAGCGCGACCCCCGGCACCAACGTCGCGTTGCGCTTCCCCAACGGCCTGTGGGTGCGCGGCGACGGCACGGTCTATGTCCTCGACACCGACAACGCCAAGGTGCGCCGCCTCGACACCAACGGCACCATGACCACGCTCTTCACCGTCGCCGGCGGCATCACCACCGGGCGCGGATTGTGGGTGAAGGATGATGAATCCATCATCTACTTTTCCTCTGGTGGCAGTTTGCGGAAGCGAGTCCCCGGCACGGTCTCCACGTTGAACAATAATTTCAACGAGTTGGGCAACATTGTGGTCAACGCCCATGGCGACGTGGTGGCCACCGATCGTGGCAACCACCGGGTTTATATCGTCGATGACACCGGGGCCGGGGCCGGCAGCCGCGCGAACATCGCCGGGAACGGCAACACCACCCCCTTCGTGTCGGGAACTTCCGTCCTGACCAACGGACTCAACGGCGTGCGCGGCATCTGGTATCTGCCCAACGGCGGCTATCTCCTCGCGCTGCATGAGGGAAGCAAGATTGCCTACGTCGATCCCGCCGGCCTCGTGCATCTGTTCCTTGATGGCCTGACCAGCCCCAACCACAGCGGCGACGGCCAATGGTTTCAATCGCCCGGCGCAAAAATCGCCGAGCCGCGCAGCGTGACGATGGACAGCCGGGGCAACATCCTGATTGTGGAGAACGACGCCGGCTACGTCCGCATGATCGAGTTCCAGCGGCTCACTCCGTGACGGCTATAGCCCGCTCGGATGATCCAGAAAACTCCACGGCAACCTGAACTTCCGCGACAACTCCGCCGCCAGCGCCTTCACACCGAACGTCTCCGTCGCGTAATGCCCCCCATAAAGCACGTTCACACCCAGCTCCTCCGCCAGCGGGAACGTCCAATGCGGCCCTTCCCCGGTGATGAACGTGTCCACGCCCTCCGCCGCCGCCAGCTTCAACTCCCCGCCCGCGCCGCCTGTCACCACGCCGATGCGCCGGCATTTCTCCGGACCGCCCGGCAGCAGCTTCACCGGAGCGCCCGTCGCGCGCTGCAATCGCCGCGTCAGTTCCGCGCGCGAAAGATTCGCGGTCGTCTGCCAGCCGAGGAATTGATTCTTCATGAAAAAGAACGGGCGCAATTTTTTCAGACCGAGCGCCGCGCACAGCAGCGCGTTGTTGCCCAGCTTCGGATGCGCGTCCAGCGGGAGATGCGAACTGTACACCGCCAGATTGTTCTCCAGCAGCAGCCGCATCAGTTCATAACGCCGGCCCGTCCACGGATGGCCTGGATTCCAGAACAGCCCGTGATGGACAATCAACAGATCGGCCCGCGCCGCGATGGCCAGCTTCACCGTGGCCAGGCTGGCGTCCACGGCGGCGGCGAGGCGCGTCACCGTGCCGAGGTTGGCGACCTGCAATCCGTTCCACGCGCCGTCGTAATCCTGAATCTCGGCAGTACGCAGCCGCGTGTCGCATTGGCGGACAATTTCTTTCAACGCTTTGGGCATGGACGAAAACTACGGTTCGGCCCGAACACTGCAAAGCGCAAAATGGGAAAGCCACGCTCCCCGAAGCGGCGCGTCGGCAGACCGCCGCTATTCTCTCCACCGGACGTTCAGACGGCGGCGCTCTGCCGAGACGCCGCTACACAGACGATGCGGCAGTTGCGGATTG
>CANMZY010000186.1:0-6750 GCA_947502425.1 Verrucomicrobiales bacterium | reverse complement strand
ATCATCCTCGCTTTTTCCGCCATCCACGCCAGCGGTGCCGGGGAAAAAGCCCCGCTCACGCCCGTCGCCGACGGCTCCGTGCTCCTGCACTCGCGCGACGTGACCATTCACGGCAAGAACGTCCGCTACGAGCCGCAGACCAACAAAAACACCATCGGCTACATGACCAAAGTGGAGGACTGGGTGAGCTGGGACTTTGAGATCACCAAGCCGGGCCGCTACACGCTGGCGGTGAAGCCCAAGGTCAAGCCCGGCATGGCCGTGATGGATCTGCGACAGGTGCTGCTCTGGCCCGTTCCGAAGAATTGATTCAGCCGCCTGGGGTTGGAGTTCCGCCTTCTGGCGGTTCCGCAGCTTGCCGCCTAAAGGCGGAACTCCAAACGAGAATTTCCAAACAGGCACTCAGACATTTTTCACGCCCATGAAAGCCATTATCGCCCCGGACAAGTTCAAGGGAACCCTCACCGCCCCGGCGGCCGCCGAGGCCATCCGGCGTGGCTGGGCCGGCGTGCGTCCGCAGGATGAACTGGAACTGCTGCCCATAAGCGACGGCGGTGACGGTTTCGGGGAAATCATTGGCGCGCTGCTCGGCGCGTCCACCCAGACGACCAGGACGGTCGATGCCGCGCACCGGCCCATCGAGGCCCAATGGTGGTGGAGTCCCGAATCGCAGACCGCGATCATCGAGGCGGCCCGCGTGAACGGCCTCGCGCAACTGCGGCCCGAGAATTTTCATCCATTCGAGCTGGACACGTTCGGTCTTGGCGCGTTGCTCCGGGCGGCGGCGGGGCAGGGGGCGCGCCGCTGCCTCCTCGGCATCGGCGGCAGCGCGACGAACGATGGCGGCCTCGGCCTGGCGCGGGCGCTCGGTTGGAATTTCTTCAACACGCACGGCCAGCGCATCGAACGCTGGACCGAACTGCACGCGCTCTCGGAAGTGCGCCCGCCAGAGCGGATCGAGTGGTTCGAGGAAATGATCGTCGCCGTGGATGTGCGAAACCTGCTGCTCGGCGCGGGCGGCTGCACCCGCGTCTATGGGCCACAAAAAGGTTTGCGCGCGGAAGATTTTGAATTTGCCGAACGCTGTCTCGGACGGCTGGCGGAGGTGTTCGCCAGGGAATTTCATCGCGACCCCGCCGCGCGGCCAGGCGCGGGCGCGGCCGGCGGACTGGGCTTTGGTCTGGTGGCTTTCTGCGGCGGAAGAATTGAACCGGGCTTCAGTCTCTTCGCCCGTTTCTCGCAACTGGCCGAACGCCTGCAGGGCGCGCAGCTCGTCATCACCGGCGAAGGGGCCATCGACGCGCAGACGCTCATGGGCAAGGGCGTCGGTGAACTGGCGCTGCTCTGCAAAAATTCCGGCGTGCCGTGCCTCGGCCTCGGCGGCGTGGTGTCCGACCCGGAAAGCGCCCGCGAACTTTTTCACCAGACCTGCGCGCTCACCCCCGACCTCACCGATTCCGCACAAGCTTTGGCGAGCGCCGGCCATTGGCTGGAGCAGGCCGCCGCCAAGGCCGCGCGCGACTGGTGTGGCGGCGGGCGGACTCGCCTGCCGTAGAGGGCGCGCGTCCCGCCGCCCGGAAATATCCGGCCGAACTAATTGAGGTTCGTGCCAGTGAGTGGCACCACCAGCCCGATGAGTTGCCGGCCGACGGAGCGCCGAGCATTGCTCGGCATGAGCGGGAAGATGTCCCTCCTGCCGGGCAATGCCCGGCGCTCCGTCACACGATGGCCCGTGCCTCAATCACAGCCCGCAGCCCCGCCTCCGTCCACTTTAATGCTTGGTGCTGGAAAAAATTATTACCCCCCCCCGCTTGACACCGGCTTGATTTCTGGTATTTCTGTATTAACAGAAAATACGAACAAATGACCAAGCTCACTCCAGTCCAGCAGAAGTTCATCCTCCATTGGGGCGAGATGGGCCTCAAGTGGGGCATCAACCGCACCGTGGCCCAGATCCACGCACTCCTTTTCATCTCGCCCAAGCCCCTCAACGCCGAGCAAATCTGCGACCTGCTGGACGTGGCCCGGTCCAACGTCAGCACCAGCCTGCGCGAGTTGCAAAACTGGAAGATCGTCAAGGTGGTCCACACCATGGGCGACCGCCGCGACCATTTCGAGAGCATGAAGGACGCCTGGGAAATGTTCCGCGTGGTGCTGGACGAGCGGAAAATGCGCGAGATCGACCCGACCGTGGCGATGCTGCGCGACTGCGTGGCCGAGACCGAGAAGCCCGGCGCGAAGGACGAATACACCCGCGAGCGGCTCGCCTCCCTGCGCGATTTCTTTGTGACGATGAGCGGCTGGTATGACCAGGTGGACCAGCTTCCCACCAGCGGCATTATCAAGTTCGTGAAGATGGGGGACAAGCTCCGGAAGCTGTTCGGCGGCGGCTGAAATTTTCTTAACCTTGGCTTTCTGTGAATACGGAAATGACAAAAACGAACGACGCCACCGGCGGCCGAGTGTTCTACGACGGCGAGTGCCCGCTGTGCGCCGGCTGGGTGGGGCGTTTCCGGGATGTCCTCCAGCGGGCCGGCTTCACCACCGCGAAGTTGCCAAGCCGGGCCGACAGGCGGGAGTTCACGGAGATGGTCGTCGAGATGCCCGGTGGGCGGAGCTTCGGCGGCGCCGACGGGTTGGTGCAAATCGCCCGGCGGGTGTGGTGGGCGTGGCCGCTGTTCGCGCTCGCACAAATCCCCGGCACGATGGGACTGCTCCGCGCGGGCTACCGCCGCCTCGCCGCCAACCGGCATTGCCTAGATAGCGCGTGTCGTGTTCCGTCGCGAAAATCCCCTGGCCGGTGGCTGCCGCTGATCTGCCTGCCGATCGCGGCGTTGTTCCTCCGCGACGATCTTCCCGGCTGGGCTTTCATGTGGACCATGGCGCTCGCGTTGTTTGCCGGCGGCAAGTGGCTGACTTTTTCAGAGGCGCGGCAGCATAGTCCCGCCGCGCGTGGCGCGCGAGAAACCGGCTATCTGCTGGCCTGGCCTGGCATGGATGCGGCGGCTTTCTTGAGCGGGGAAGCGCCGGTGGCCAGGCCGCGCGCCGGCGAATGGATTCCCGCCGTCACCAACATTGTGCTGGGCGCGACACTCGTCTGGGTGGTGGCGCGGCTCGTCCTCGAAGCCCATCCGCTGCTGGCTGGCTGGATCGGAATGACGGGCGTCGTCCTGCTGCTGCACTTTGGTCTGTTCCATCTGCTCGCGCTGGGCTGGCGGACGGCGGGGGTCAACGCCACGCCGCTCATGCGCCAGCCGGCGCGCGCCTGTTCGCTCGCGGAATTCTGGGGACGGCGCTGGAACACCGCGTTTCACGAGCTGGTTCATCGTTACACGTTCCGGCCATTGCTGCGGAAGGCCAGCGCGAGACCCGCGTTGCTGCTCGTCTTTCTGCTGTCCGGTCTCGTTCATGAACTGGTGATCTCGTTCCCGGCGCGCGGCGGTTACGGTCTGCCGACGGGATATTTTTTGATTCAGGGCCTCGGCGTTCTAATCGAGCGGACGAATCTTGGGCGGCGCCTTGGCCTGGGTCGCGGCGGGCGCGGCTGGTTGTTCACGATGTTCTGCGCGGCCGCTCCGGCCTGCTGGCTCTTTCATCCGCCGTTCCTGCACCACGTCATCCTGCCGATGCTCCAGGCCCTCGGCGCAACCTGAAAGACCACCATGAAAATCAATCCGACTCTGCTGCTCCAAATCGCCGGGGTGCTCCACTTGGGCCTGATCGTCGCGGGCGTGATGATGCCGCGCGTCGTGAATCTCCGACAGCATCTGGCCGGACTGCCGCCATTCATCCGGCGGCTGTTCTGGGTTTACTACACGTTCATCGGACTTTGCCTGGTCAGCTTCGGGCTGCTGACCGTCACGTTGGCCGGCACGCTCGCCGGCGGCAGCGATCTGGCCCGCGCGGTGTGTGCGTTTCTCGCGATTTTCTGGGCGGTGCGGCTGGTGGCCGCGTCGTTCGTGTTCGACCTGCGACCGTATCTGACGAGCCGGTTTCGGCGCATCGGCTATCAGGCCACGAACGTCGCCTTCGCGTATCTGCCGGTCGTCTATGCGTGGGTGGCGTGGAAGGGAGGAACAATATGAAAACATTTCCGCTCAAGCTTCCGCTCTGCTGCCACTGGCTGAAACGAATCTTGCACCGCGCCACGACATCACCAAAAGTCTTTCCGCCAAAACATCCGCCGAAGCTGCGCCGCCGCCACATCACCACCATCTTTTTTGAAATGCCATGAACAATCCTCGCATCATCCTCGCCGGCGGCAGCGGTTTCATCGGCCACGTGCTGGCGGACTATTTCGAGAAGCGCGGTCATGAAATCGTGGTGCTGACCCGTTCGCCGAAGCCGCGCGACGGCGCGATTCGTGAAGTGGCCTGGGATGGCGAAACGCGCGGTGCTTGGGCGGGGGAATTGGAAGGCGCGGTGGCAGTGATCAATCTCGCGGGCCGCTCGGTCGATTGCCGCTACACGCAGCGCAACCGCCGTTTGATCCTCGATTCGCGGGTGAACTCTACCCGTGTCCTCGGAGCAGCGTTGGCGCAGTGCGCGCAGCCGCCGACGGTCTGGTTGAACTCCGGCACGGCGACCATTTATCGCCACTCACTCGACAAGCCGATGGACGAGGCCACCGGTGAATTCGATGCCACGCCGGCGGCGCGGGATGTCTTTTCCGTCGAGGTCGCCCGTGCATGGGAGCGGGCCGTGAACGAGGCGCGCACGCCGGCCACGCGCAAAGTCGTGCTGCGGACGACGATGGTTTTGGGGCAGGGCAAGAACAGCGTCTTCCCGGTGCTGTGCCGGCTGACGCGCCGCGGGCTGGGTGGCAAAATGGGCAGTGGGGAACAGTATGTTTCGTGGATTCACGAGGAGGATTTTTGCCGGGCCATCGAATGGATTGTCAGGCGGGAGGACTTGAGCGGGCCGGTCAACCTGGCCGCGCCTCATCCGCTGCCGAACCGCGAAATGATGCGGACGTTCCGGCAGGCGTGCGGCGTGCCGTTCGGGCTGCCGGCGACGGAGTGGATGCTGGAGGTGGGCGCGTTTTTTCTGCGGACGGAAACCGAGTTGATTCTCAAGAGCCGCCGGGTGGTGCCGGGCAAACTGGCGGCGTCCGCCTTTCAGTTTCACTTTCCTCATTTCAAGCAAGCCTTGGAAAATTTGCTAGCCCGGAGCACGGGCTGATTTTGGCTGAGGCAAACCATGCAAGCCGCGATTCATCCCGGCACGGAGTTGAGCGAGCTGGCCTGGCAGCGCTGGCAGAAGTTCTAGCATCGTCCGCTGCTGGTGAGTGACTGGCTGGAGGCGGTGTTCATCCACTACAAAATTGACGCGCGGATTTTGCAGCGCGCCGTGCTGTTCCCACTGGATCAACGGGAGGGAATGGCCTGGGTGAGCGTGGTGGCTTTCACGATGCGGCGGCTGCGGTTTGCGCGCAGAGGAAAATTTTCCGAATGGCTGTGCCGTCCCGCGGCGACGCAGCGTTTTTTGAATTTGCGGACCTACGTGCGGCCGCGCGGCGGAACGGTTTTTTTTCTGGCGGAATGGCTGTCGAGCCGCCTAAGCGTCGCGCTCGGGCCGCCGTTGTATGGACTACCCTACCAGCACGGGCGGTGACGGCGGAGCAGGGGACGTTCGCCTATGAATCGGAGAGCGCCGCCGGGCCGCCGGAGGATTTGGCGGCCTGCGCGCCGGAGTCGCTGGATAAATTTTTGCTGGAGCGTTACTCGGCGTTCACGAGCCATCGGGGACGCGAACATGGCGTTCGTTTTCAACGGCCATGTGCTCGACACGGGCGCGGGACGTCTGGTCGGCGTGGGCGATCACGGCAACCGCGTTTACCAGATCTTGGCGAACTATCAGTTCCAATCTTACGGCGGCGGCAGCTTCCTGCGGTTGATCGAGTTTTTTCCCGACCAGGACCGGATGTCGGTCCGCTCCTACTCGCCGTTCTTGAACAAATCCCACACGGGCGATTCCCGTTATGAATTCGCCTACACCAACCTCGGCATGTTCTCCAACACCGGCCCCACCAATCTCATCGACTCGAACCAGGCCATCGCCAGCGTGACCATCATCAGCGACGATCTGGATTTGTCACCGCCAGACGTGGACAGTCTCCGGGCGCGGGGACTGCCCCAGGAAATCACCGTTCAATTCAACTAGCCGCTCGACCATGCCAGCGCGGAAAACACCGCCCACTACTCGGTGGACCAGGGCGGCACCATCACCGCCGCGACGCTGACCGCGGATTTGCGAACGGTGATCCTCACCGCCGCGGGTCTGCGCGCCGGCCCTGTTTATTAGCTCACCGTCCTGCACGTCCGAGACCGCACCGCGCAGTCCAACGAGATCACCAGTCTGCTGCACCGTTTTTTTCCTTATCAGCCGGTGCTGCTGGCGGATGATTTTTTTGACGGCGATTTTGCCGGATGGACGGTGGTGGACGAGGGCCAACAACAAGGCTCGTCCGACTGGAAGGTGGCCCTCGGCAGGTTCCTGCAGTCTTCCAATATCCTGGGACCGGCCCCCACGTCCGTGGATCATCGCCAGGGGACTTTCGCCTTCTGGAACCACCCGGCGGCGCTCGAATGGACCAATTATTCCTTCGCGCTCACACTGCGGACTGCCGATGACGACGGCCTCGGCGTTTTGTTCCGTTACCAAAACCCGTCGAATTACTACAAGGTGGAATTGGACAGCCAGCGCAGTTTTCGCAAGCTGCTGAAAATGACCGGCGGCGTGGAAACAACC
>CANMZY010000185.1:0-6788 GCA_947502425.1 Verrucomicrobiales bacterium | reverse complement strand
GGGCTGATGCTTTTCAATTCGCGGCGCATTTTCGCGTAAGTGAAATACATCGCGCCGGGCACGGCCCACGAGACGCCTTGGCCGCCCGCGCCGTCGGTCACGAAGGACTGGCCGAACTCGTCGAACTGGTGGCCCCACGGATTGCACCAGCCTTTGAAGACCACCTCGAAGTCGAGCGTGCGCGTGTTCAGCGCCATGACCGCGCCGCTTTTGTGGCGCAGCACGCCGCGCGGCGTCTCGGTGTCGGTGCGCGTGTAAATGGACTGGTTCATCCAGAGCCGGCCGTCCAGCCCCCAGCGGAGCGTGTGCAGATTATGGTGCGTGTCCTCGGTGCCGAAACCGCTGAGGACGATGCGGCGCACGTCGGACTTGCCGTCGCCGTTCGTGTCCTTGAAGTGCAGCAGCTCGGTGCTCTGCGCGACGTAGCAGCCGCCGTCGCCCGGCTCGATGCCGGTGGGGATGAGCAGGCCCTCGGCAAAGACGGTGTGCTTGTTCGCCTTGCCGCCGCCGTCGGTGTCTTCGAGGACGATGATCTTATCCGTCGGCGCCTGGCCGGGTTCGATCTGCGGATAAACTTCCGAACTGGCGACCCAGAGGCGGCCCTGCGAATCGAAGTTCATGTGAATCGGTTTGGCGAGGAGCGGGTTCTCGGCCCAGAGCGTGACCTCGAGACCTTCGCCGGCCTTGAACTGCGGGAGCGGCTGCGGCGTGTGTTTGGCGGCGGCGGGCGCCGGGCGGAGTTTCGCGGGGAGCATTTCCGGGGCGGGCTGGTAATTTTTCTCGCCGAGATGCGCGGCGAGTTTCGAAATCTTTTTCTCCTCCTCGGCGATGAGCGGATCGAACCGCGGCATCTCGACGGCGTTGCGGCCCTGTTCGCCGCGGCGGAAGCCGAAGATGTAGGCCATGTTCGCCGGGCGCGAGCGGTGGAAGAAAAACTCGTTCTTGCGGAGGATGACCTGGCGGAGCGGTTCGGTGGCGGACGCGTCCGGCCATTTGCCGTAGCTGCCGAAGAGCGCCATCTCGATGATGAGCGCGTTCAAACGGTAGCCGTGATCGCCGAGATGGATGCCGTTTTCCGTGCGCGGCCCGGTGGATTTGGGCGCGGCGGCGGGGGCGAAGAGATTGACGAAAAGCGCCTGGCGCGACGCGGCGAGTTCCTGGATGGCGGCGGCGTAGAGCTTGAGCTGTTCATGGCGCGCGTCGGTGGCGGGCACGTTCTCCTGCGAGATGGGCGAAAGGAAAACGAACCGCACGCCCGGAGAAACTTTTTCAATCACGTCGAGCAGCCGGGCGTAGTCGGCCTTGAATTTCGGCAGCCCGGCCTCGCCGGCGAACGAACTCGCCATGCCGTAGCCGAGCACCGCCACCGAGGGCTTCGCGTCGGTGATCTGTTTCTGCAACTGCTTCCAGCCCTCCTCCGCCGGCTCGTGGCCAGCCTGGGTGAGCGACAGCCCGTAGCGCGAATCGCCGGCCGGCGTGTCCGCGCTCCAGCCGAGATTGCGGAAGGTGGCGTGACGGTCGGGAAAGCGTGCGGTGAGCATCAGCTCGATCCAGCCGTGGTATTGCTCGCGCTCGATGAGCGTGTCGCCGATGAAGGCCACGCGGTCGCCCTCTTTCAGATCGAACGCCGCCGGCGCGGCGGCAGCGGAAAGAGTCAGCGAACAAAGCGAAGCCAGTAAAATCAAGATGCGGTTCATGGCGGCAAGAATTTCAGAGGACGGCCTCCGGTGCAAACATTCAGTTGCGTGGCGTCAGGCGTTCCGCCAGCCGCTACGAGGGCAAATACACCTTCAGAGGGGCTCCGCGATGTGGTCGCTCCACTGCCGGTCCAGAACTCGCATTTCGATAATGCCGACCCACAAATAGAACGCAGCCGTGAGATTCGCGATTCCGATGCACGCAACACCATTAGTCTACACCACGTCATCATCTCCCATCCACGGAATGAAAAGCAGGACAATGCTGTTGAAAGTCAATGCGCTCGCGAGCACCTAGCCGAACCTGCGTCGGAGGCGAAACCTCTGCCAAACGCAAAAAAATATAAAACGAGCGGGACGAAAAACGTGGATATCTCAAACAAACCAAAATGAACGTCCCGCCAGCCGTCCCAATCGAACGGCGGTAAAAGAAAAACCAAACTGATTCCCCGGTTGAGTGTATCGAAATCGGGTGGTATGACAAGAACGAGAATCCAAGATATTATGCATATCCGGAACAAGCGCCGGGACAAACGTAGAAAATTCGACTGGCCGCTGCGAACCCAGAACCACCACCACACCGCAATCGCGCCTTCAATTTGCAGCAATCGCGGGCTTATTAGCGAAAATTCCATTCTGAAGTTCAACAAACGAAATTCAACAATGAGGTTCTGTGTGAAGGCAAAACTCCACCAGTTGCCACCTGCGTAATATTCAAACTTAGGCGGGCGGAAGGGGACCATGAAGGAAAACCAAACAACCACGAATGAGAGGTCAATTACGAGAGTGATCAGAAACCAATCCATGAGCGGCTTCATTTTGCCATCCCCGATTTTCGATCCCGAAGCCAGCTTGGCGTTCGGTGTTTTGCTTGGCCGCCCGTCCATGACTTCACTAAATCGTCACGGCCGGGAACAAGCGAACTTTTTGAGCTGCGTTTTCCCGGCCGCTGTAGAGACGGGACGCCCGCCGCTACTCACGGCTTCGGCGGCGAGTCCGCCACCGGCACGACTTCAAACTGGTGCGGGACGGGACGGGCGAGTTGGTGGATGCGCGCCTGCGCGGCGTGAATTTCGGACGCGGTCCCTTCGCCAAGTAGCGCGTTTTTCCTGACGATGGCCAGGCGGAGTTGTTCCGCCGCTTCGAACATCGGCCCGGTGGTGAAGGTCAAGGCCCGCTGCCATTCCAGGGCCGTGGCCTCTTGGACAATCCGGCCGTCGATCTTGAGCGCGTGGCGGCCCGGCGGCAGCGACTTGAACCGGAGCATGCAGGGCGTGTTCGCCACTTTGTCGCTGAGCAAGGTGAAGGAAATCATCTGGTCAGTGCGCTGCACCTTCGTGACCGTCTGCCCATGACAGCCGGCCTGCACCGCGCCATCCGGTTCGAGACTGAGCCGCCAGTTGAGCACTGGCCAACCCAGCAACGGCCCGGCCAGCGCGACCGCCACCTGCCGGCTGCCAGCGGCGTTCAGGCGGGCGCCGTTGGTCGTCGGGCGCTGTTTCGGGTTCGAGAACTCGTAGCGCAGCGCGTCGAGCAGCGAGACAAATGTCATCTGGTGGGCGGCCGCCACCTGCTTGAGAGCCTGTTCGTAACCGGCGCGCGTGGTGTTTTCCGGACCGGGATCGGGCTGCGGCGCAGGCCGTCTTTCCAGCGGCAACGGCCCCAGCAGAACAAAGCGCGCCTGGGCCGGCGCCTGGGTTTGCACCATGCTCACCAGCGTCTCCATGCGGTTGCTGAAACTCAGCACCGCTTCGGCGCCCGGAAGAAACTTCTCTGGCGTGAGGTGTAGGAAAACCAGGGTCGGCTGATACGATGCCAGCAGGCCGTTGGTCAGGGACAGATGCCGGAAAGTTACTACCGCCCCACCCGCCTCGGCGGTAAGCATCTGCTCGAAAAATCCATGCTCGCGCTCCGGCCCGAACACTTCCTCGCCCACGAACGCCACGCGGTCCCCGGCGCGCAACTCCAGCAACGGCCTGGCCTGCGGCTGCAACTGGGCCGTCGCGTCCACAAGAGGGATGAGGAGCAGGGCGCCGGCGAGAGCTTGCTGGAACATGCGACGGGTTCCCGTTGAAAATTTATTTCCCCGCGATCGCCGCCTGCACCGCCTGCGCGA
The DNA here is from genome assembly GCA_947502425.1 of Verrucomicrobiales bacterium. GTDB lineage: Bacteria > Verrucomicrobiota > Verrucomicrobiia > Limisphaerales > SIBH01 > SIBH01. The sequence continues at coordinate 2,975 of CANMZY010000185.1, read as the reverse complement.
TCAGCTTCGCCCCGGCGGCGTTGGGGTGGACGTGGTCGGGGAACAGCTCCGGCCGGCCGGCCAGCGCGGCGTGGAGGTCGATGACGCCGGCCTTCTTTTCCGCCGCGACCTTTTTGATCAGCGGGATAATTTCACCGGCCACGACGGCCTCGTTGATGCCCCACTGCGTCCGGTAAACCGGCACGGGCAGGCAGAGGAAAATTTTCGGCTTCGAGGGCAGCGCGGCGAAGTGATCGACCAGCGCGGCCAGGTCGGCGGCGAAGTCTTCCCGGTGCTTCCAGTTTTGCGGCTTCGAGTCGTTCGTGCCGAGCTTGATAACGACGATGCCGGGCGCGTCCTCGCGGGCCTGCTTGAACTCGGCGAGGCCCCAGTAGGGCTTGTCGCCCTTCTTGAGGAGGGTGGCACCGCTGTTGCCGAAATTTTTCGTCTGGTACTTCGCGCCGAGCAACTGGCCGAGCACGGCCGGATAAGAGTTTTTAGCGCGATCCGCCACGCCGTGGCCGAAGGTGATGCTGTCCCCCACGCAGGCCACGCGGACGGGTGCGGCCTCGTCTGCGGCGCGGGAGAAGAAGGTGGAGCAGATGACCAGCGTGAGCAGGGAGATGAATGTTTTCATGGTGAATGGTGTTGGCGGGAATAAACCGGAATTCGTGCCGGCCCGCAAGCGGTTAAATGGGCGGAGGCATCAGAGTTTATCGCCGGCCTGGGTGGGCGACGGTTCATCAGGAGGGAGAACGGCCACCACCTCCCAACCGGGCGACAGTAAACCAAGATGGACCCATCCGTCCGCCGTGCGATTTTTTCCATTGAAGAAGACCGGGGCAGGAGTAGATTTTTCCCGCGATGAACGTCGTCATCCCCACCACCCTCCTGGCCGAGACCTGGCCTGACGGTTTTCTGAAGGACGACATGACGGCGGTGCTGCTCATCGGTCTGGTCTGCGTGGTCGCCTTCGCGGGATTGGTGATGATTTGTTTCGTCGTCCGCCACCTGCTCCATCGCCGCCTCGGCGCCACACCCGCGACTTCTCCCGCCGGCTACGAACCGGAAAACCGTTTCCTCCCCACCATCTTCGACGCGCCCGTGCGCTGGCTGGCGATCAAGTCGGTCAATCCCCAGGCCGTCCAGGCCGCACTCGGCCTGCAGCACGCCCGGCGCTGCTCGTGGAACGAGGCCGTGACCGCGCCCTTCGAGCCGCGCCTCTTCATCGCGCCGCCCATCGACGGCTGGGTGCTGGTGCTCGGCTGCGACCTGCCCGACCCCGCCGAGGACGTGGACGCCTGCTTCGTTTTTCTCACGTATCTCAGCCGCGAGCTGGGGCACGTCCAGTTCTTCAGCGCCAACCGCGTCATCAACCAGCACGCCTGGGCGCGGCTAGAGGCGGGCACGGTGCTGCGCGCCTACGCCTGGGCCGGCGAAACGCTCTGGAACCAGGGGCCGCTCACCTCCGCCGAGATGACCTTGAAACTGCGCTGCCTCGACTACACGGAAGCCGTCGGCGAACTCAACCTCACGCAGCGCGAACTACTCGCGACCAACACGGAAAAAGTTTTGCGCCTGGCCGGCTGCTGGAGCCTCGATCCGACGGGCCTTGAAAAGTCCCGGCTCCAGGACTGCGCGGGCATCGCGGGCGCGCTGCTCCATTCCAAGCCGCATTGAACGGATGGGATTTCCCGTGAACGGGATTGCCGCTTGCCGTCGGCGCACGCGGTCGTTACGCTGCGGCAAGTTCAACCCCCAATCTTATGATCGAAAACGCGCTCGAAGAATATCCCAGAGACGTCACGCTCAAATCCGGTTTCACCTGCCAGCTCCGCCCGCTTCAGTCCGACGACGAAAAAGCCTTTCATGAATTTTTCCTCGCGGTCCCGCCGCAGGAACGGATGTTCATCAAACACCGCGTCACCGAGCCGGAAGTCATCCGCGACTGGTGCCGCCACATCGACCTCGGCCGCATCCTTCCCCTGCTGGCCTGCGTGGACGGACGGATCATCGCCGACGCCTCGCTCCACCAGCAGCTCGGCGGCTGGAAGCGGCATGTGGGCCGCGTCAGCGTGCTCGTGCATCCGGAGTTTCGCGGTCGCGGACTAGCCAGCGCCCTGGTGCATGAAATCATGGACATCGCAAAACACATCGGCCTAGAAAAAGTCGAGGCGGAGTTCATCGGCGACCAGACGGCGGCGATCAAGGTCTTCAGCCTGCTCGGCTTCAGCACGCTGTTGCGCCTGCCAGACTACGTGAAAGACATGCAGGCCGTGACTCACGATTACGTCCTGATGGGAATCAATCTGAAGACCGACGAAGAATACGCCGGGATGGGATGAAACGTGGGGCGTGGGGCGTGAAACTCAAACACGAACTTCCTCGCATCTCACGCCCCACGCCCCACGCCCTATTTCCATGACTCCTGAAACCTGCCCCAACTGCGGCGCGGACGTGCCGCCCCGCGCCAGGTGCTGCCCCGGATGCGGCTCGGACGAATCGACCGGCTGGTCTGACCGCGCGCACGCCGGCCGGCTCGATCTGCCGGACGAGGAGTTTGATTACGACGAATTCGTGAAGGACGAGTTCGGCCCCCAGCGCGAGAAGCCGCCGGGCGTGCGCTGGCTGTGGTTGATCGTGGTGCTGGTGCTGATCGCCAGCCTGCTGGCCTGGTACTGGCCGTAGCTCCGGAGCGGGTGACGTGGCGAGGCCGCTTTCCATAAACCGGAGCGAAACGCGGACAAAACCATTTGCCTCGGCGCGTTCGCCAAGGATAATCACCGCCATGAAACTTCTCCGCCTTCTGCTGCTGCTCGCGCTCGCCGGCTCCGCCCACGCCGCCGACTGGCCGCAGTTCCTCGGCCCCGCGCGCAACGGCATCTCCACCGAGACCAACCTCGCCGCCACCTGGCCCAAGGACGGCCCGCCCGTCGTCTGGCAGCGCAAAACCGGCACCGGCTGGAGCGGCGCGGTCACGGCGGCGGGCAAGGTGA
>CANMZY010000184.1:0-6823 GCA_947502425.1 Verrucomicrobiales bacterium | reverse complement strand
AACATCCCCAAAAACCGCCGACAGACCGCTACGCGCCCGCGTCCAGCAGCGGCAGATAAACGTGGAAGGCGGTCCATTTTTCAATTCGCTCTCCACCGTGATCGTGCCGCCGTTTTCCTGGATGGTGAGGCGGGTGATGGCCAACCCCAGGCCGGTGCCTTCCTTTTTGGTGGTGAAAAAAATGTGCAACAGGCGCGGGAGATTTTCCGCGGAGATGCCGCAGCCGGTGTTGGCGAAGGCCAGATGAATTTGCGGCCGGCTGGAAACACACTTCGCCTGCACGGCGTTTTTCGCGGCGAGCACCACCTCCGTCGTCACCGCCAGGCTGCCTTTGCGGTGCATAGACTCGAGGGCGTTCAAGAGAAGATTGATGAAGGCCTGGCCCAACTGCTGTTCGTCCACCTGGAGCCGGTCGTGCGCGGCGAGGAGCGAGCGGTGCAACTGGATGTTGAGCGCGCCCAGCCGGTGCTGCACCAGTCGGAGGAAATCTTCCACGACGGCGTGCAGCCCGACAAATTTCAAGACCAGCCGGGCCGGGCCGGCCATGCGCAGGATCCGCGAGACAATGGCATCGATGCACTTGATTTCGCGGAGGACCAGTGCGGGCATTTCATCGTCGCCATTTCTTTCGAGCGACAGTTCCGCGAAGGTCTTGATCGCGACGAGCGCGTTCTTTACCTCGTGGGCCGAGCCGGCCGCGAGCGTGCCCAGGCTGGCCAGGCGGTCGAGATGCCGCAGACTGGACTCCATGCTCTGGAAGAAGGTGGAGTTTTAAAAAATCAGCAGCACGGTCGGGCCAGCCTGCTTTTCATCCGCGCAGCGCGAGGCCGTGGCGTGGACGAGCGTTTCCTCGGGAGTGTTGGGAAAGCCGCTCGTTCGTGACCGGGCCGCCGGCGATGGTTTCCTCGCCGAGCCGATGGAGCGGAACGGGCAGCGTTTCTCTGTGGGCGTGGACGACCTGCCGGGCCTGGAGCCGCGTCAGTTTCTCGGCGGTCGGATTGAAGGCGAGAATTCTTTTCTGCGCGCTGACCGCGCTGACCGCCGACTGGACGGACTGGAACACCCTCAACACCGTTACGCTCAACGGCACGAAAAACCTCGGTTTCCCCGGGGACTTGCCGCTGGCGTTCAACTGGCAGGGCAGTTGGTTTTACGAATTTGGCGTCACCCGCCATCTAAATGAAAAATGCTCGGTGAGCACCGGCTATTTTTTTTAGCAGCCTATCGACCACCGAAAAAAGATTTCAATCCCGTGGTGCCGACACCGATTTGCACGTGGGCAGCCTCGGTGTCAGCTACAAGGGCAAGAAATGGCGGTATGCCATCGCTGTCTAGTTAATCACCGGTCCCTTTCGCGACGTGAATCAGAGCACCCCCAATTCTTTCACCGGCGAGTCTGCAAACGGACGCTATCAATTGTTTGTCCCAGCCGGCACCGGCACCCTTGGCTACCATTTCTAACCTTGCCCGCTGCCTTCTGAGACCAGGCAGATTTGTCCGGATGCTTTTGGGCGAGTTTCCCAATCGGAATCAGCATCTTACCGAAATCCTGCTCGGGTCGCCGAGCCTGATCCATCCAATGCTCGTGGACTTCGCCCTCTTGGCTGCGCGCCTCGGTGAAGCCTCCCACCACGCCAGAATCTCCGGCCTTCATCCGGCGAAAGTGGTAAAGAAATTGGTTGAAACCGAAGTGGTGGCTGAGGACGGAATTGAACCGCCGACACAAGGATTTTCAGTCCTCTGCTCTACCAACTGAGCTACTCAGCCCCACGAAAGGAGGCGTATTGAAATTCCTCAACGCCCATTTAGCAAGGGAATTTCTGGATTTTGCACTCGTCCGCGTGGATGTCCCCAGCTCACGTTGCACGCCAAGGGAGTTCAGTTTATCCGCCGGCTCGACTTCTGGAACGGTTTCACTTCAAATGAACCCGATGTTTTCGCAAGTTCCAAAAAAATTAATCCGCCCGTTCGTCCGAGAACTGCACGCCTACGTGCCCGGCGAGCAGCCCAAGATCAAGGGCCTAGTCAAGCTCAACACCAACGAAAATCCCTGCCCGCCGTCGCCCAAAGTCCTGGCGGCGGTCAAGGCGGCTGTGGACGGACGCCTGCGCCTCTATCCGAATCCGACCGCGCAGGCGCTCCGTGAAAAGCTCGCCCGGCTGCACCGCTGCGCGCCGGAAAACATTCTCGTCGGCAACGGCTCGGATGAAGTGCTGGCCCTGGCGACGCGGGCGTTTGTCGAAACGCGGAATGCGAAACACGAAACGCGGAATGATCCGCGCACGGTCATCCAGTATTTCACACCCAGCTATTCGCTCTATCCGGTGCTGGCGGACATTCATGACGCGGTGAAAAACCCGGTGCCGCTCCGGCCAGATTTTACGATGCCCGGCGTGGCGGATTTGAAACGCGAGAAGATTTGGAAGTTTGCAGCGGCGCTGACTTTCATCACCACGCCCAACGCGCCCAGCGGGCGCGGCTACCAAACTGCCGAACTGGAAAAACTCTGCCGCGCGCAGCAAGGCGTTACGATCCTAGACGAGGCCTACGTCGATTTCGCTCGCGAAAACGCGGCGGCCCTCGCGCTAAAATTTCCGCACGTTCTCGTGGCGCGAACCTTCTCTAAGGCGTATTCGCTCTGCTTCCAGCGCGTCGGCTATTGCGTTGGCCACCCCGAACTCATCGCCGCGCTCGACAAAATTCGGGACAGTTACAACGTAAACGGCCTGGGCCAGATCGCCGCCGGCGCCACGCTGGACGACCTGCCGTATTACCGCGCGAATTTCCGAAAAATTGTGGCCACCCGCGAACGGCTGTCGGCGGCCCTGACCGTCCTAGGCTTCACCGTCCTGCCGAGCCAGACCAACTTCCTGCTGGCCCGACCGCCCCATTTTTCCGCCGGACAATGGCTCGAACGGCTGCGCGCGAAAAAAATTCTCGTTCGCTGGTTTTCCCACCCGGAGGTGCGGGATTTCCTCCGCATCACCATCGGCACAAACGCCGAGGCGGACGCCCTGCTAAGGGCGGCGCGGGGCATTCTCAGAATCGCATCTTGACCCCCCCCGGAACGCCGACCGGATCACCTGTTCCAAATCGGGGGCAGTGTCCTCCCGATGCGCCCCCATTCCTGGCGAGCGGCAAACTTTACTTTTTCGACGGCCTGCCGATTGCTGCATGGTGGGTGTGTATCTGGAATATTACGGGCTGAAAGAGCCGCCGTTTTGCATTACGCCGAATCCGCACTTTCTGTTTTACAGCGCGAAGCGTTCAACCACCTGCTGTACGGGATTCGCGAACGCAAGGGCTTCGTGCAGCTCACCGGCGAGTGGGCGCGGGCAAAACCACGCTCTGCCGCGCCATGCTTGAGCAGCTCGGCGACAAATTTTCCGAGCTGGCCCATTACATTCAGCACCGCCTGCACGTTTCCGGATCGCCAGGCGGCCCGTCCTTCACCCTGCCCGCCCTCTGGCGGATTCAGCAATACAGCCAGGGCGTGCCGTGCCTGGTCAACGCCATCTCCGACAAATGCCTGCTCGCGGGCTTTGTCCAGCAGCGCGAACGGATCAATTTCTAAATGGTCGGCCTCGCCGTCCGGGAACTGGAAGGAGCCATCTACGCATGAGCCTGATCAACGACGCCCTGCGCCGCGCCCAGCAGGAACAGCACAAAGCGACACCTGTCCAGGTTGCCGACCACGGTCTGCAGATGCTGCGGCCGGTCGAGCCGCGCCCTTCCGGCCGCGGTATGAAATGGATTCTCGCGCTGCTCGTGATTCTGCTGACCGGAGCTGCGTCCGGTTTCGTCTGGATCGGCCGCCGGCAGCACGCCACCGCCGCACCCACCGTGGCAGCCGGCAACCACACACTTCCGCCGCCTGCTCCCATCGTTGCGCCGCCCGTCGCCGTCCGCATCGACGAAGAAGTGAAACCGAAGACCGTGGCTGCTCCGCCCGTGCTCACCAACACGGTCATCGTCGTTGTCACCAACTTTGTCGAAGCCGCTCCGCCGGTCACGACTGCCCTTCCGCCGCCCGCGCCCGTTTTCCCGGCGCTCAAGCTGCAGGGCGTTTTTTACCGCCCCTCGAACCCGTCCGTCATGCTCAACGGCCAGACGCTTTTTCTGAACGACGAGGTGGAAAAAGTGAAAGTCGTGACCATCACGCCGAACACCGTGACCGTCGTCTGGTTCGGCCAGACGAACGTGCTGACCCTGCGCTGATGCTGCGCCCGGCCTCGGAGCGCCGGGCCTCTGGCCGCCCGATCGGGTCACAAACTTTTTTAGGCGTAAATTTCGTTCCACGCACTGTCCCAAACCCGCGCTCCGTTCCGCTGGACGCCAGCCGCCACCGGGTCGGTCGCGGCTTGCCAACCGGTGAGAAATACAGGCAAATCTCCCCCATGATTTCTAAGATCACCGGATCACCGCTGCTGGTGCGCGTGGTTCCATTCGCCGTGTTCATCGTGCTGACCGCCTGCCAGGGCCAGTTCGGCGAGGCGGGACGCTACTGGTTTTACCTCGCCAAAACCCTGGCGGGCGCGGCCATACTCTGGGCGGTGCGCCCCTTCCTCGCGGAGATGAAATGGAAGATCAGTTGGGAGGCCGTCGTGGTGGGCGTGGCGGTGTTCATTATGTGGGCCGGGCTGGATGTGGCGCTGGTGAAGCTGGGTTTCGCCGATTCGTATCCGAAAATGAAGCTGACCGTCACGGCCTGGAATCCGCACGAACACTTTGGCGACGGCGCGGCGCTGGCGTGGTTTTTCATCGCGGTGCGACTGCTCGGCTCGGCGCTGATTGTGCCGCCGCTGGAGGAAGTTTTCTTCCGCTCTTTTCTCTACCGCTACATCGCCAAACCGGACTTCCAAAGCGTGTCCTTGGGGCTGTTCGCCTGGACGCCGTTTCTCGTGACCTCGGCGATCTTCGGTGCGGAACATCGCGAATGGCTGGCGGGAATTTTTTGCGGCTTCGCCTACCAATGGCTGGTCATCCGCAAACAGCGCCTGGGCGACGCGATGACCGCGCACGCCATCACGAACTTCCTGCTCGGCGTCTGGGTCGTCTGGAAAAGCGAATGGCAGTTCTGGTGAGTTGGAGTTCAAGCTTCAGCTTGTCGAAGCGCCGTTTAGCCGCGGCCGCCAACTGAAGTTTGCACTCCAACATTCTTCCCATTCGTGTTCTCGTTGCCGCGTGATTCCGTGCGTCCTTTTTGAAGACGAGCATTTGCTGGTGGTGAACAAGCCCGCCGGCTGGAACACCCATGCGCCGTCCCCCTTCGCCGGCGAGGGCCTTTACGACTGGCTCCACCACCGCGAACCACGCTGGGCTTCGCTCGCCATCATCCACCGCCTCGACAAGGAGACGAGCGGCGTCATCGTTTTCGGTAAAACGCCGACGGCCAACCGCTCGCTCACGGAACAGTTCACCGCCCACACCGTCCGAAAAAAATATCTCCTGCTCACCGACCGCGCCGTGCCGAAAAAAGAATTCACCGTGAAGACCGCGCTCGTCCGCGTCGGTGAAAAATACGCCAGCCGTCCACCGCCCGTCGGCGGGGAAATTGCAGAAACCAGGTTCACGACCAAGCCGAATTGCGAATTCGAAATTCAAAATTTAAAATTAAAAATGGTGAATGCTTCGCCGCTCACCGGCCGCACCCACCAGATCCGCGTCCACGCCGCCGAGAGCGGCTTCCCCATTCTCGGCGACATTCTTTACGGCGGCACTCCAGCGGCGCGCGTGTTTCTGCACGCGGCAGAAATTTCCTTCACGCATCCTGCCACCGGCGAGCCGGTGACCTTTTCCGCCCCCGCCAGTTTCGAGGGCGATCCACGCCTGGCATTGCGCGCTGCGTTTATTGAACGCGACCAGCCAGTTGGCGCGCGGGTCGGTGACCCGCAGCCGCCCGCTCAGGATGAGTCGTTCCAATCTCACGGCACACTTCGATCCGCTGATGCTGCGACTCACAGAGTCGCGTTCCGTCAGACGGGCGCAACCAACGCCTTCCGCCTCATCCACGGCGCGAGCGACGGCTGGCCCGGCTGGTATGTCGAACTTCTCGGCGACCACCTGCTCTCGCAAAGCGAACTGCCCTTGAGCGCGGAGCAGCGCACGTTTCTGCAAGCGTTCATCGAGCGCGACGCCACCGGAATTCGCGGCGTGTATCACAAAACTCTCAACCGCCAGGTACGCCGCTCGAACGTCTCGCAAGCCTCGCCACAACTGGCGCTCGGCGAAGCCGCGCCGGAAAAATTCTCCATCCGCGAAAACGGCGTAACGTTCGAGCTGAGTTTTCAGGAAGGCTACTCGGTCGGCCTGTTTCTCGATCAACGCGACAACCGCCGCCGATTCCTGACCGGTCACATCGCGGCAGACTTCCCGCTTTTCAAATCGGAAATCGGAAATCGGAAATCGGAAATCCTAAATTGTTTCGCCTACACCTGCGGCTTCTCCGTCTGCGCCGCGCTGGCCGGCGCGCACACCACCAGCCTCGACCTCTCCAGAAAATATCTCGACTGGGGCCGGCACAATTTCGCGCACCACGGCCTCGACCCGGCCGCGCACGAGTTCATCTTCGGCGACGCCTTCGACTGGCTGCGGCGGCTGGCCAAAAAGAGCCGTGCCTACGACGCCATCGTGCTCGACCCGCCAACCTTTTCGCAATCAAAGGAGCGCGGCGCTTTTCAGGCGGAGAAGGATTTTGGCAAACTCACGGCTGCCGCGCTGCCGCTGCTCCGGCCGGATGGCGTGCTCCTCTGCTCGACCAACGCCGCGAAGCTGGAGCCGGAGAAGTTTCTGGAACAGGTGACGACGGCGGTGCGCGCAGCCG
>CANMZY010000183.1:0-6838 GCA_947502425.1 Verrucomicrobiales bacterium | reverse complement strand
CGCCGCTGTCGAATTTCGCGGTGACGAGGAGCTGCTGCCGGGCGTCGCGGCCATGGAGTTTCAGCGGCGCGTTGGTGGTCGCGTCGAGGTCGGCGGCGAAATGAAGGTGGAGGCTGGTGAGCTGGCCGGGCGATTTGGAAACAGCCGTTTGAGTTGGCGCGGCGCTCAAGGAGAGACCAATCGCGAGAAGTAAACCGGCGATTAGGTGGCGCAGCGGCATGAGCGGATGGCTGGGTTAGACCAGTTCCTTCATCGGCAAAAGATTGCCATCGACGAGATATTGCGGCCGGCCGGAGAGGTCGGGGACGGTGACCTTGGTCACGTCGATGCCGAGATTGTGATAGAGCGTGGCGAAGACTTCGCCGAACTGGACGGGGCGGTCCGTGGCCTCGCCGCCAAGTCGGTCGGTCGCGCCGATGACCTGGCCCGTCTTCATGCCGCCCCCGGAAAGCAGCGCGCACGAAACGCGCGGCCAGTGGTCGCGCCCGCCATCCTTGTTGATCGTGGGCGTGCGGCCAAATTCACCCCAGACCACCACGCTCACGTCCTTGTCCAGACCGCGCTGATGCAAATCCTCGATGAGCGCGCTCACGCCCTGGTCGAGCAGCGGCAGGTCCTGCCGGAGGGCGCCGAAATTGTCGCCGTGATGATCCCACCGGCTGAACGCGAGCGTGACGCAGCGCGCGCCCGCCTCGACCAGCCGCCGCGCGATCAGAAAATGCTCCATCAACTTCGGCCCGCCGTCGTCGCGGTTTTTCGGATCGCCCTTGCCGTAGCGCTCGACGATGCGCGGGTCTTCCTTCGTGAGATCGAGCGCTTCGACGAGCTTGCTCGAGGTGAGCACGCCGAAGGCCTGCTGGTTGAAGGCGTCGAGGCCGTTCATCAGGCCGCTCGTGTCCACGTCGCGGCGAAAATTGTCAAAGCTCGCGAGAAGATTGCGGCGGTCGGCCAGGCGGTCGAGCGTGATGCCGTTGAGCACCATGTCGTCCTGGCCCGCGCCGGACGGCTTGAAGGGCGCGTGCGCCACGCCGAGAAAACCAGCCTGTCCGTTGTCCGACCAGGGGACGTGGCCCATTTTCGGGGACAGGCCGACGAACGGCGGGATGGTGGGATTGACCGGGCCGGCCAGTTTCGACAACGCCGAGCCGAGGCAGGGCCAGCCGCCGGGCGGGGGGGTCTTGTGGTCGCGGCCGGTGAGGCATTGCACCGCGTAATGATCGCCGTTGGCGCCCACGATGGAGCGGATGAGCGCGCACTTGTCCATCAACCGGGCCAGTTTCGGGAGATGCTCGCAAATCTGGATGTCCGGGACGCTGGTGGCGATGGGCTGGAACTCGCCGCGAATTTCGCGCGGCGCGTCCATCTTCAAATCGAACATGTCCTGATGCGAAGGCCCGCCCGGCAGGAAGATCATGATGACCGCCTTGTGCGAGCGGCGGACGCCGGACTGCGCCTCGGCGCGGAGAAGTTGCGGCAGGCTGAGACCGCCAAGGCCGAGCGCGCCGATCTTCAAAAAATTCCGGCGCGAAATTCCATCACAGAAACCGCCGCTGGATTTTCCGTAGATTTTCAACATGCGCAAAATGCTGGCGAACGATTTTATGGACGCCAGGGACACCGGGATTACTCACTACAATTCCTCCAATTTCATCGGCATGGCGATACTTTTTTTCCACCGCCCGGGCGATGTTCTGCATCCTCCCACAGCCTCCGCAGGCTGATGAATGCCGGGTGGCTTTGACCTGGTTTGATGCCATGGGGTGAATGATCGCCTTGCTTTGCTTTACTGAGTGCTTGCCACCCGCCGGTTCCTCTGGAATATCCTGCTTCGCATGAAACACACTCTCGGCATTGTTATTATCCTCGCACTGCTCATCAGCTCGTCCTTCGCGGCTGAGCCGGCGTCCTCGCCCGCCGCCGCCGCCGCCAGGTCTGCCTCCGCCCGGGTTTTCGATGAAGTGGCCGATACCGCGCTGGCGGCCATGAGCAAGCGCGCTGAAGAACTAAAGATCAGCGGTGCCGCCGTGGTGGCCTACATTGAAGGCGACAGCACCAAGGGCTGGTCCTCGAAAATGGTCGTGGTCGGCAAGATGGCGAACGCCCCGACCGAGAAAAATCGCGGAGTCAACCTGCTCGCCATCGCCTACACCAAGGCCGCGGAAATGGCGGACACCCTGAAAGACAGCGGGAACGCGGGCCGTCCACCCATGGCCGGGGAAACCGGCTACAAGGGCGGTGCGATCAAGAAGTGCAAGACCGGATACTTGATCGCCGCGTTCAGTGGCGGTCCCGCGGAATCCGACTTCAAAGTGTCGCAAGCCGGTCTCGAAGTGCTCGCCACCAAGCTGTAAGCCGCCGTTGTCCCCAATGCCCGCTACCCCCTCCACCCCCGCACATTATTAAACACATCAGGGTTTTTCCCGGCGCCAATCTTCTTCTTGCATCCACGGATCGAGTTTTACCCGACTGGTGGGCGCCCCAGGAACGGTCGTTGGATTTGTTCGGGAGTAATACCGTGAAGGTTCCGTCCAACCCGGACGAAAATTTGCAACCATAACTTATGAAACCATCATTCCAGAAATTGTGCCTCGCCGCCCTGTTCGCCGCCTTCGTCCTTCCGTCCGCCGCCATGTTCATGCGGGTGGACACGGAAAAAGTCCCCGTGGCCCGACTCGCCGCCAACCTCGAAAAGCAGATTGCCGACAAGCCGAAGGATGCGGGGCTTCACGCCCGGCTGGCGCGGCTGTATTCCATGGCCTACGCCCTGAAGACGGACCAGATCGAGATGGACAAGCGCACCCAGCAGCCGTTCTTTGGCTACATGGACGTGGATCATCCGCCCAAGCCGGTGAAGAAAGCCGATGCGGCGGCCGCCGAAGACGCGAAGAAGCATCTGCAACTAGCCATCGCCGAGTACGAAAAAGCCCTGGCCTTGGATCCGAAACATCTGGCCTCCCGGCTCGGACTCGGCTGGTGTCACGATCAGGCCGGCAACAAGGATTCGGCCCTCAAACATTACCGTCAGGCGCTCGACCAGGCCTGGGCGAAGGAAAGCAAAGGCGGCGGCGGACTGGACACTTCGTGGACTGTGGAGACGGCGAACTACATGCTGCGGTTGCTCGATCCTAAAACCGATGCCGAGGAAATCGCCCGCGTCAACGATGCCAAGGCCAAAGCCCTGCAAATGCCCCGCGCCATGACCCCGATCCTGGTGCCGCTCGATGCGAACACCCCTTTCGCCGACCTCGTCAACCCGGACGCTGCGGTGACGTTCGATCTCGACGGCACCGGGTTGCCCCGGTCGTGGGGCTGGATCACCCCGAAGGCCGCGTGGCTGGTGCATGACTCGGAAGAGCAGGGGCGCATCACCTCCGGACTGCAAATGTTCGGCGCCGTTTCGTTCTGGGTGTTTTGGAACAACGGCTACGAAGCCCTCGGCGCGCTGGACAATGATGGCGACGGCATGTTGCGCGGGGGCGAATTGCAGCACATCGCTCTCTGGCACGACGCGAACGGCAACGGCGTGAGTGATCCGGGGGAAGTGAAATCGCTGGCCTCCCATGGCATCACCGCGTTGTCCACCCGCAGCCAGACTCACTCCAGGGGATTTCCGTTCAGCCCCGCCGGCGTCGTCTTGAAAAACGGCACCACTCGTCCGAGCTACGACTGGATCGCCCCCTCGCCCGCCCGATGATGGGTGCGGAAGGCTTTCGCAACAACCGTCACCAGTCTGCCAGGTTCATTTTCGGACACCAATCCTGCGCCACAGAAATTCGCTCTCGCCGCGTCCGGCCATATCCCTCCACTTTCAAGGTTCAAAACGCAAAATTCCCGGGTCGCCTTTCCGCCCACCAGCTTTGCCTGCACCTGCGATCCTCTCGACCCTCAATCTCCCACCGCATTGGATCTTGGCCGTTCGAAGTTGGATGTTGAATGTTCCGCATTCTTCATTCCCGCTTTTGCCCCCTTCGCTCCGAATTCTGCTGCAGTTTCGCTCTGCCTGACCCACCGTCTGCTCCAGCCATCACCATGAACCTTTCGCAAAAATTTGACCAGGCCCTGCACTACGCAGTTCTCATTCATGCCTTCCAGAAGCGAAAGGACACGGAGATTCCATATCTTGCCCACCTCCTTGGCGTCGCGAGCATCGCCCTGGAGCACGGCGCGAATGAGGAGGAAGCCATTGGCGCACTCCTCCACGATGCCGGCGAAGATGCCGGTGGGGACGGCCGCATTGAGGACATCCGCCACCGCTTCGGTGATGCCGTGGCCGACATCGTGCAAGGCTGCACGGACACCGTGACCATCCCCAAGCCGCCCTGGCAGCAACGAAAGGAAGATTACATTGCCCACCTTCCCCAGGCGTCGGCGTCGGTGCGGCTGGTGTCGGCGTCGGATAAATTACACAACGCCCGCGCCATTCTCCGGGATTTTCGCCGGCTGGGCGATGCGCTGTGGTCGCGTTTCACCGGCGGCAAGAAGGGCACGCTCTGGTATTACCGCGCCCTCGTCACCGCCTTTCGCAAGGCGGGAACAAGTGAGTTGGTTGAGGAGTTCGACCGAATCGTTTCTGAGATCGAGCAGCTCGTTTCGGAAGATTGCATCCGGCCGGCCCGAATATGATCGCCAGCTATTATTTTTGGAAATGGGCGGACAATGATTTGCCGGGCCAGCCGGTGGAGGTTCACGCCGCGCTGCTGCGGGGCGCGCTGCATCCGGCCCTGCAAACCTTTGACGCGCGACCGTTGCTGGCGCGGTTGGGGGAATATGCGGCGGCGCGACACGCGCAGGGGGAGGGCTGGGACTGGCAGGTGCATCCGTCCGGCTCGCCGGAAAACGCGCGATTTGTGTTTGTGACCTGCCCGGCGGTCAACGCCCCGGGAGAACGGGTACGGCGCTTTGCCAATCATTTTCTTCCACTCGGCTTGAGCGGTTATGACGAGGCGGGCGGGCATTTGATTCCCTGCCTGCCGCCCAAATTGAACAGCTTCCTGCCGGGCCAGTTTCCACGCGAACCCGTTTATGATCTCACGGAGGACGCACTGCCGGTGCTGCTGGGGTGGGTCCGTCCCGGGCATCCTGAATCGTGGGGAGAGCTGCTGAACCAGCGGAACGGCGTGGTGGCGCTCGCGCACGGCCGCCGCTACCGCGTGGAGTGGCGGGAAGTTCCGGATCAACTGAGGCCTGAGAAATTCATGCAATGGCGCGCCCGCGATCCGAAACGGCTGGCGGCCCTGGATGGAACTGAGGATGCTGAAAGCATGCCGCCGGAATTGGACCCAATTTATCTGACCTACGCCGACGCACTGAATATCTTCAAGACCTTCTTGCGCGGCGGGCCGCGGCCGGCGCAATATGGGTGGTGCGAGCTGCCCATGTCCGATGACCCATGACCATGAGTGACCCGTCTCCAGTGCTCCATCCCGAAATCCTGCGGCTCACCGGCGAGAACGCGCTGTTGCGCGAGGAGTTGACCAGGCTGCTGGCGGAGGCGGATGACCTGCTGCAGATCATCAAACCTAACCTGCTCGCGTTGTATCAGACCAGGATCGGAGTGTGGGAGCTCCAGGCCTTGCAGGCGCAGTGCGCGGTGGCCCGTTGGCGGCGGCAGGTCGAGCTGGCGCAAGCCAGCATCAACCGTGGTGAGCGGCCCGATCCCATCAGCATCGAGGGCGCGCTCGAGCTCGAATTTCTGGCGTGGCGGACGAAAATACGGGAGGTGGCGGAGCGGATCGAGGCTGCGGAAGCGCGGCTGAAGCATCTGCTCTCCCCCGTGGCCGCCCGGGAATTGAAGAAATTATATTACGCCCTGGTCAAGCGGCTGCACCCGGACATGAATCCGAATCTGACGGACGATCAGCGGCGGCTCTGGCAGCGGGTCCAGTCGGCCTACCAGTCCGGCGACCTAGAAGAATTGCGGGCGCTGGCCTTGCTCGGGGAAACCCCCGGCCCCGTGGCGCCGCCGCCCAAGTCGCCGGATCAGCTCCTGCGGGACCAGAAGATTTTGGAACGGCAAATCGCCCTCGCGCTGGAGCAGGCGGAAAAGATCGAAAGTCAGCCGCCGTTCTCGCTGCGCCCGCAGCTCGAGGATGAGACCTGGCTCGCCGCCCGGCGGCAGGAACTGGAGCGGCAGACCGCCGCATGGCGCGAGCAGGCCCCCGTTTTGGAGGCACATTGGAAAACACTCTTGGGAGAAGCCGGACATGGAACAATCTTTGGCAAAAATTGACCCGGCCATGTTGGCGCTGATGCGCGGTTCGTTCGGCCAGAACGGCGCGCTGCAGCCGTTCGCCCGCGAGATCATGCTCATCGAATGTCATGTGGCCGGCACGAGCCACCGCGACGTGAAGGCGATCGAGCCACAACTGCTGCCGGGCGCGCTGCTGCCCCTCAAACGCGAGCCGGGCAACCCGCACGACCCGCTCGCCATCATGATTTTTGACGAGGCCGGCCACCATCTCGGCTACATTCCGCGCGCCAAGAACGAGGCGCTGGCGCGGCTGATGGACGCGGGCAAGCTGCTCTTCGGCAAACTCGAATTCAAAGCCTGGCAGGGAGACTGGCTGAGGGTGGAGGCCCGCATCTTCCTGCGGGATTTTTAGGCCAGCCATGCCAATGATAACGAAACGGCAACTCAGCTAGCGCGAATAAAACCGGCTGTAGGAGACGACGTGAGAAGCCTCTAACTAAATCCGGATTCTTCGCGGATTTTAGTGGGTATGTTTTGGGGTGTAGAGCACCCGCCAACACCTCGTTCCAATGAACCGCGCGTGATCCGCCGAGCAACAAAGCCCTGCCACAACGAGGCCAAACGCTCGCTAGGGAAACGCTGAATTAA
>CANMZY010000182.1:0-6848 GCA_947502425.1 Verrucomicrobiales bacterium | reverse complement strand
CGTCCTGCCGAGGCCGGTGTTCCAAATCGAATACCAAAGCCGGCTGCGCGAAATCCGCGACCTGCTCTACAACCCCGACCAGGCTGGCCAGTTGATTGACGAATACGCAGCCTTCCTCGCCAACCCGGCGGGTGGGCCAACCTTTGCCGGAGCCGACCGCGCGAAGTGGGATTTTCATCCGGTGATGGCGATGGGCGGGAAGGCGGGGCAGGGGCGTTTTTATCAGGCCGCGCCGACCAAGGATTTCGCCGGCATGGTGCAACTGATGAAGAATTACGTGAAGCATCGCGGAGCATGGATCGACGCGGCGCTGGTGAACGATCCGAAAATTCCCGCCACGGCGACCGTGACGAACACGAGTCCGGCGGGCTTTCCGGCTAGGCGCCTGAGCTTCCGCGCCTCGCCCTATCGCGGCGCAAATGAATTCGCGGCGTTGCAGTGGCGGCTTGGGGAAGTGGCCGTGACCAAGCCGCCCGCCCGGCCCACGGTGCAGCGCCCCTATGAGATCACGACCATCTGGGAGAGCGAAACCCCGACCTTCGTGGCCGACCTCGCGCTGCCGTCCAGTGTGGCCGTGCCCGGACATGCCTACCGGGTGCGGGTGCGCATGAAGGACACGACCGGCCGCTGGAGCCATTGGTCCGCGCCGGTTGAATTCGTCGCGGGCCAGTAGCGGGGTTATTTCACCGTCACCAGGCCCGGTTCGGTCGAGGTCAGGCCGAGCGCGCCGGCGACGGCTTCCGGGTGGGCGGTTTCGATGCGCGCGCCGAGGTCGTCGCGCAGGAAATAAAACAGCCAGCGCTCGAACAGCTCCTCGTTCGTGGCGAAAACAATTTTCAGCACGTAGCCGCCGGAGCGGCTCTTGTGGACGGCCAGATCGTGCGTGCAGCTTCCGCCATGGGCTTTGGGAATGATCAGTCTCGCTTTCATAAGGATTGGGATTTGTTTCCGGCCAAATCTCGTTTTCCTTTGGCGGATTGTCCATGGGGCATTTCGTCGGAACGCCGCGGTGTCGTCCCCGACCAGCCAAAGTGCGTGGAGAGTGGGTGGGTTGGTGGATGAACCCACGCCGTTCGAGTTCGCGAGCAGGCTGCGACTGGTCTCCACGACACAGCCGCGCTCCGGGCAAATCCGGACCCGCACTCGCGCGCTTGCGGCTTTACGGCGTGGACGATTTCCGCCTTTATCACCGCTATCAAATGAGCATCCGACTCGAAATGCTGCAGGTCGCCCGGCTCGCGCCCAAGCTGCTGGGCGAATCCGCCGGGCTGGTCGCGAATTTTTTTCGCCGCCAGCAAAATGCCGATGGCGGCTTCAAGGACCGCGCCGGCGGAAGTGATCTTTACTACACCGTCTTTGGACTGGAAGGGCTGCGGGCGCTGGAAATTCATAACTCCGCTGCCACGGTCGAAACGCTGGCCGGGGTGGAAAAGTATTTGCGGACGTTTGGCGGCGGGGCGGGGCTGGACTTCGTGCATCTCTGCTGTCTCGCGCGCTGCTGGGCGGCCCTGCCGGCGGACCGGCTGCCGGCGGAGACACGGCAGGAAATGTTGCGCGGCCTGGAACGTCATCGCACGGCCGACGGCGGCTTCAACCAGATTGCCGGCCAGCCCAGCGGCACGGCCTACGGTTGTTTTTTGGCCGTCGCTGCGCATCAGGATTTGCCGGTAATGCTGCCCAATCCGGCGCGTCTGGCGCAGTGCCTGAAATTCTTGGAGACACCCGACGGCGCGTGGGCCAACGAGCGCGGCCTGAAGACTGGCTCGACCAATGCCACCGCCGCCACCATCACGCTCCTGCGCAACCTGCCCGCGCCGGTCTTGCCGACGGCCGGCGACTGGCTGCTGGCGCGCGTCCACGCGGGCGGCGGGTTTCTGGCCGCGCCCGGTGCGCCGATTCCCGACCTGCTTTCCACCGCGACGGCGCTGCACGCGCTGGCCGGATTGCCGCGCGATTTTTCGTCGGTGAAGGAGCGGTGCCTTGATTTCATCGACACGCTCTGGACGAACGAAGGCGGCTTTCATGGCCACTGGGGCGACGACGATCTGGACTGCGAATACACCTACTACGGACTGCTCGCGCTGGGCCATCTGAGTTTGTAATCCGGTAGTGGCGCAGGCGTCTGGCCCCTAACTGAAAAACTCGCAGGCGAAACGCCCGGGAACACAGCCGGGACGCCTGCGCCACTATTCCGCCGACAGTTTTGTAAAACTCTCCTCGATGAAAGTCGTGTTCTGGATGCGCGCCAGCTTCGCGTAGAGGCCGTCCGCTGCGAGCAGCTTCTCGTGCGTGCCGCGCTCGATGATCTGCCCGGCGCGCAGCACCAGAATCTGGCTGGCCTGCCGGATGGTGCTCAACCGGTGCGCGATCACGAAGCTGGTGCGGTTAGCCATGAGCCGCTCCAGCGCCTCCTGGATCAGCTTCTCCGTGGCCGTGTCCACGCTGGCCGTGGCCTCGTCGAGGATGAGGATGGGCGTGTTCTTCAAGAGCGCGCGGGCGATGCTGACGCGCTGCTTCTCGCCGACGCTCAGCTTCACACCGCGCTCGCCGACGCGCGCGTCGTAGCCGTCCGGCAGGCGGGTGATGAATTCGTGGCAGTTCGCCGCCCGCGCCGCCGCGTGCAGCTCCGCCTCGGTCGCGTCGAGTTTTCCGTAAAGAATATTTTCCCGCACCGTCCCGTTGAAGAGAAATGGCTCCTGGCTGACCACGCTGATCTGGGCGCGGAGCGATTCGAGCGACAGGCCGCGGATGTCCTGCCCGTCGATGGTGATGCGGCCCGCGCCGGCCTCGTAAAAGGCGGGCAGCAGATTGACGAGCGTCGATTTGCCCGCGCCGGTCGGGCCGACGAGCGCGATCATCTCGCCGGGTTTGGCCTGCAGTGAAATGTTTTTCAAGACCACCCGCTCCGGCCCATAGCTGAAGCCGACTTCCTCATACACCACTTCGCCGTGAACATTTTCCAGGCGTCCGGTCTGGCCGGTCCGTTCGCCCGGTGCGTCCAGGATGTCAAAGACCCGTTCTCCGCCCGCGCGCGCCGCCTGCAGCATCTGGTTCAACCCGTGCAGCCGTCCGACCGGCTCGTAAAACATGGCGAGATACAACGTGAACGCCCACAGCTCGCCGATCTTCATCGTACCGTCCAGCACGCGCTGGCCGCCGAACCACAGCACCAGCCCCACGCCGAGCGTGGCGGCAAAATTCATCGCCGGTGAGTAAAGGGCCCAGACCCGCATCACGCCGAGCGTGCCGCGGCGCAGGTCATCGGCGCGCTGCGCGAAACGCGCGTTCTCATGCGTCTCGCGTCCGAACGATTTGATCTGGCGCACGCCCTGCAGGTTGTCCATGAGCAGCGCGTTCATGGCGCTGCTGGCCTCGCGCTGGGCGCGGTAGCGGCGGTGCGCGGTGAGCGTGTAGGCCAGCGCGCCGCCGGCCAGCAGGGGCAAGGGAATCAGCGCGACGGCCGCCAGCGACGCGTTGGTGTAAAACAAAAATCCGAGCACTCCCGCGATGCTCAGGATCGCCACCGTGCCCTGCTCCGTGCCGTCGATCAGCACGCGCTCGACCGAGTTCACATCCTCGATGACGCGCGTCATCAGGTCGCCGGAGGCGCGCTGGTCGAAGTAATTCACCGGGAGCCGCTGCAGCCGGGCATAGACGTCGCGGCGCATGTCGAAAATGACGTTCTGCTCGAAGACATTGTTGATGCGGATGCGCAGGCTGTTGAACAAGTCGCGCAGCAGAAACGCGCCGAGCAGCCCCAGCATCACCGGCGCGAGCGCGGCCGTCCGTCCGCCGCCGATCACGTCGTCGATCAGGTGCTGGGTGAGTTTCGGATAGGCAAAAGCGCAAGCCAGCGAGAGCAGGGCGCAGGCGATGTTCCCGGTGGCCATTAGTTTGTAGGGCCGCAGATACCCCGACACGCGCCGGATGATCTCCCAGGTCGTGCGCGGCTTCGTGGCCAGTGTGGGATCAGGCCGGGCGGAGAGATGGGAATGGTGAGCCATGGAAAATTACGAAGGACGAATGGCGAATGATGAAGCCTGGACTGCTGTTTTCATGCGCTGTTTAAACCAGAACCGCGCGCCGATGGACATCCTATTCCGTCTGTCGCAAGAGCCGGACGCCTGATCGCCGGTCAGGGGGTTGCGGCCGAACGGCATCAAGCCAGCAGCGTCCTGACCACGCTGCCATGCACATCCGTCAGCCGGAAATCGCGACCCTGGGAACGATAGACGAGCCTGGTGTGTTCGATGCCCATGAGATGCAAGACGGTCGCGTGGAAGTCGTGGACATGCACGGGGTCCTTCGTGACGGCGTAACCCAGATCGTCGGTGGCACCGACGAGGGCGCCGGCCTTGAAACCGCCCCCCGCCACCCACGCGGTGAACGCCTTCATGTGATGGTCGCGACCGTAGGTGTCATAGGCGGTGTTGCTCTGGGACATCGGAGTGCGGCCAAATTCACCGGACCAGATGACGATCGTGTCGTCGAGCAAGCCCCGTTGCTTCAAGTCCTGCACGAGGGCGAAGCCGGCCTGGTCCACCTGGCGGCATTGCGTGGTGATGCCCTTGGGCAACTGGTCGTGGTGATCCCAGTCGCGATGATACAACTGGATGAAGCGGACATCCCGCTCGGCCAGCCGGCGCGCGAGCAGGCAGTTGGCAGCGAAGGTGCCCGGTGTTTTGGCGTCTTCGCCGTAGAGATCAAACACGCTGGCCGGCTCTTTCGAGGTGTCCATCAAGTTCGGCACGCTGGTCTGCATCCGAAAGGCCATCTCGTATTGCTCGATGCGCGTGGCGATCTCGGGATCACCCACGACGTCCAGCTTGCGTTGGTTCACATCGCGCACGCTGTCAAGGATGCGCCGCCGCACTTCCGGACTCATGCCCGGCGGATTCGAGACGAAAAGAACTGGGTCGCCCTTGGAACGGAACTGGACGCCTTGATGAACAGTCGGCAGGAATCCGCTGCCCCAGTAGCGGGTGTGCAGGTTCTGGCCGGTGCCGGTGCCGGAGACGAGCACGATGAACGCGGGCAGGTCGCGGTTGTTGCTGCCCAGTCCGTAGGAGAGCCATGAGCCCATGACCGGCCGGCCCGGCTGCGCGCTGCCGGTCTGCATGAACGTCACCGCCGGATCGTGATTGATGGCCTCGGTCTGCATCGAGCGGATGACGGTGAGGTCGTCGGCCATCTTCGCCGTCCACGGCAGCAGTTCCGAAATGTCCACACCGGACTGGCCGTGGCGCGCGAACTGGTAGCGGCTGCCCATGCACTTGAGCGGCTGTCCTTGAAGCTGGGCCACGCGCTCGTTCTTGACGAGGTTGTCCGGCATCGGCTGCCCGTTGAATTCTTTCAGCCGCGGCTTCGGATCGAACAGGTCGAGTTGAGACGGCCCGCCGGACATGAAAAGAAAAATGACCCGTTTGGCCTTGGGAGCGAATTGTATTCGAGCCGCTGGTGCTCCGCCGGCAAGAAGGTTTCCGTTTAACAAAGACGAGAGACCGAGCGCGCCGAGGCCCAGCGCACTGCGGCCCAGAAATGCGCGCCGCGTCAGGTGCCGTTGAAAATCAGGGGGCATGCTCATGTCTATTCTTTCGTGATCGTCTCGTCGAAATTCAGGATCGCATTAGCCACACAAGTCCAAGCGGCGAGACCGGCCGGATCGCCGGTGGTGGATTTCGGAGCGTCACCCACGCCCAGTAATTTCGCCGCCGCCCCGGGCTGGCGACGATACATGGCGAGCATCGCGCGATGGAGAGATTCCATCACCTTGCTTTCCGGCGCCGCGGGCGAGCGGGCGAGAGCCAGTTGGAAAGCGCGCCGCAACTGCCTAGGAAAATCATCCGGAAATTCGGCGGTCACCTTTTGCGCCAGCACCCGCGCGGCTTCGACAAAGGTTTCGTCGTTGAGCAAAACAAACGCCTGCAGCGGGGTGTTCGTCACCGGGCGCCGGGCGGTGCAGACTTCGCGGTTTGGTGCGTCGAACATCGCGTAGGAGGGATACAGCACCGACCGTTTCCAAAACGTGTAAACACTGCGGCGGTAGAGATCGGCGCCCTTGCTGCGGACGTAGGATTTGTCGGCGGAATCGCCGTAGGAGAACTCGCGCCAGAGATCGCCGGGCTGATAGGGCTTCACACTCGGCCCGCCCACGGCGCGCGTCCGGTCGAAAAGACCCGCGATCGCCAGCGCGTTGTCGCGCACCATTTCCGCCGGCAGTCGGAAGCGCGCGCCGCGCGCGAGCAGGCGGTTCTCCGGATCGAGCGCGAGCAGCTTCGGAGAAATTCCCGACGACTGCCGGTAGGTCGCACTTGACACGATCAGCTTGAGCAGGTGTTTTACATCCCAACCGCTCTCGACAAATTCCGCCGCCAGCCAGTCCAGCAGCTCCGGGTGGCTCGGCCGTTCACCCTGGGCGCCGAATTCCTCCGAGGTCTTGACGAGGCCGACACCATGGATCATCTGCCAGAGTCGGTTCACCATCACGCGCGCCGTGAGCGGATGCTGCGGTTGGGTCAGCCACTTGGCCAGCGCCGCGCGATCAGACTTGGACCCGTCCGGCAGATGGCCAAGAACAGATGGTACGCCAGGCGTCACCGGCGCGCCGGGATTCCGATAGTCGCCGCGGACGAGAATGTACGTGGGCCGTGGTGTCGCCACGTCGGCCATCACGCGCAGCCGGGGAATGGACTTCTCCAAGTCATCCCGGGTTTTTTTGGCTGCGGCGACCTTCTTTTTCCATTCCGCCAGGTCGGCTGCCGTGGTCTCCTTTTGCGCGGTGTCGGGCTTGACGTCAGGCTTTTCGAGCGCCGTTTTTAAGTCCTGTTCCAGCGCCGCCGCCTGTCGCT